>JBBQOG010000030.1:0-15629 GCA_038330665.1 Bacteroidales bacterium | reverse complement strand
GGCATTATCAATCCGCAACACGTTCTGCAGATGACCTCCCCTGAATATGGCATTATTGATACGGATGCCATCCACCATAATCAGCACCTTATTGGCTTCGAAACCCCGGATGATCGGACTACCACCGCCGCCCTGACTTTTCTGCACCAGGATGTTTCCCGTATTGCTTAAAAGATCTGCAGTATTGATCGAATTCATCCATTGCAAATCTCTTTTGTTTACCACCTCGATATGCTGCACCACATCGCGGCGAAGCATTTCAAATTTATTCGCTGTGATCACCACCTCATCGATGGTTCGTTTTATTGTGTCTTCCTGTGCCGGGAGTATGGTAAATCCGGCAGCAAGAAGAAATACTACCAGTATTTTCTTCATGTATAAAAATTTAAAATATTGACTGATTAAATACGATTCAAATGGCAGTCAATAATTCAGGAGGAGGGGAACCGATACCCGGATAAGGGTTTGAATACAAAACGGATAAATATTTGCCGGGATAAATTTCAGCACTTCCGGAAGGTAAATCGGGAGAAAACAGGCCGACCTGAAAATAGGGCATAAAACTCATATTGCCAAAAGCCGGCACCGAGGTACCATCGGTGTTTTGTTGTACCTGAAAGGTTTCCAAGAACCTGGTTTCGACAGAGTCCCAGAGGGCCAGCACGATAACACGGTCGCCGGATTCCTGTATGGAATAAACGTCATACTGGTTGCCCCTGTAAACAAATTCACGTTCCGGCCGTATAAAATTCAGCTGTGAAAATTCCTCCACAGTAAAAACCATGCGCTGCAGTTTATCGCTTGTCAATTCCAGTTCATGAATTCTGGCAGATTGCGATTTAAAGATCAGGGGCCTGACAGGTAGGAGCAACAAGGGAAATAGAAGCAACCCTGCAGACAGGATGGCAAGGAACAAGGTTCCCGCTAGTTTTGCAGACCAGTCTTTTCGCATGTTTTCCATAATCTCTGCCAAAACTAAGCATAATGAAACTCACAGTTCCAAATAAAACCAATTATTACGGTTTGGACTATAACTAAAGGAGATCAGCAGGCCGGCAGCAGGGTACATGGGGATGGTAAACAGAAATCCGGTGCCGATGGCATAATGCGGTTTAAAACCCGCAAGATCAGCGGGATCCCCCGATGCTGAAGCAAATTGCACGAAGGCTGATTGTTCCAGTGCCAGGAAATCACGATTGATCCAGGTGTAATATAACCCGACTGTAGCCAGCTGCATGAGCGGACCCGACAGGTCGCCATATTCAATTCCCCTGATATTCCGGGGTCCATAACGGGTCCACAGGTACTTGGAAGGACTGGAGTTGTAATGACCTTCCCAGGTCATCCCCAGCTGCAATTTCCTGGAAAGAAGCCTATCGTATTCCACCAGAATACTTCCTTCCACATACCCGGCACTGCCGCCTGCCAATCCCACGCCGGCGCCAAGCATACCCGTCACAATAAATCCTTCTTCCTGATGCCGGCGGTGAGTGATGGTACCCAGCGACTCCGACAGCCGAAAATATCCGAACGAATGGTTAAAATCCGGTATCTCCCTGGGGCCCAGTTCCGCCAGCTGATGGCCGCTCATAGGTATTGGCCTGAATTGCCGCAATCCGATTTCCAAATCAGGGGAAAACCGGTTTTGATAATCCTGGTGGTAGGGGTTGGTAATTTTGATATAATACTGATTTTCATTCAATTGCCAAAATGCCCGCTGACTGCGTGCACCTGCTTCCAGCGCCATGTTTCTCCAGAGCAATTGCCGCGGAATCCCCAGCTTAACCTCCCCGAATGAGGGTTCAGTTATACCAATCTGTGCCCTAAGCTCCAACCGGATATTCCGTCCCAGCAAATTCCGGTCTGCCAAACCCGCCGTGATCCTGACATCATCCGTCTGAAAATTTCCGCCAAAAATGGGAACGATGGTCAAGGCATCTCTCGCAATCAATACCAGGCTCCATCGGCCGCCCGGAAGGGAGTCCCAACGGTAGTCCACCAAGGCAAAATTCTGCAGGTTCCAGATTTTTTTCAGTGATAGCTCCAGATTTTTTGAATTCACAGAATCCCCTTGGGCAAACTCCATTTCCGCCATAAGAATTTTGTCCTTCGTGCGCCAATTGCGCTCAAAGAGGATGGTATCGGCCCGGCGGGTTGGGAAATCCCCCACCCTGACCATTTGGGCACAGGCAGGGTCGACAAAAAGAAGTGTCGATAGGAATAAAATCAGGACAGTTCTCAGGTTCATCGAAAAAAGATAAGAAATTACTTAACCAAATTTTCAGATTCTTTTTATTCCCAGCCGATCTAATAACCATTTTAATCCTCAATAAATCAGCACATCAACTGAATAATTAGACGCAAGTATGCGTCTCTACAAACCTAATCATCATATCAACAAATCAGCACATCAAATAATGATCCTTCTGAGCTCCTTGGAGTAGGCCTTTCTCAATTCTTCAAGCTGCCGGCGGTCTTCGAGCAATCCGGTGATCAGGTTGTCATCATCAGTACCCTGAAAAGAGTGGATCTGCTCATCGATGGCGCTGATCATCTGCTTGACCTTTTTGCTCCGATAAGAGGCCAGGACCTCCGGAGCCAGTTGTTTAATGATCTGTTCCTCGGACCGGACATAGGCACCACCCTTTGCATGAATTTTACTGATCTGGTAGCCAGGCGACAGCAGATCGACTGCCAGATGACTGATCTCCGGATCCTGGCTGTTGGTGAGCATCGTCTGAATATTTAATCCGGGTGTGCCCCACTTATCCTGAAACTCCTTGAATATCCTGGCATAAAGTGGATTCTCGGGTACCAGATTGTCCGTTTCCATTTCCTGCAGAAAGAAGTCCATCACACTGATGGGGGTGACTTCATCGCGGTGTTCACCGGGAAGTTCGATCACGATCTTATCGGGATAATTCAGCATCAGCCTGATAATTTCGCGTTCTTCGATCTCAAATGGTGAACCCGTAACCGCCGCTTCCATAGGATCATGGGGTTGCGCATCTGACTGCCGGGGCTGGGAATATCTCAATTCCGGATGATAGCTGTCATCACCTGGTCTTCCGCCCGAACCGCTCCGGTTCTTTTCCCAAAGTTTTCGTTTGATTCTGGCCGCCTCTGTGAAAAGGGTCTGCTCATCCACGCCCAGCATGCTGCTGCATTCCTGCAGGTATACTGTTCGTTCGATCCGGTCCGGAATGATGGCCACTGATCGCACCACCTCCTGAATCATCTGCGCCCTTTTCACCGGGTCTTTACCGGCCTCATCGATCAGTAATTTTGTTTTAAACCGGATGAAATCGGTTTCATTCTCCTTCAGAAACTCAAGCATGGCAGAGGAGCTGTGCGAACGGGCAAACGAGTCGGGATCCTCCCCTTCGGGCAAGGATACCACCCTGACATGCATGCCTTCCTCCAGGATCATGTCGATTCCCCTCAGGGACGCCTTAATCCCGGCAGGATCACCATCATAGAGGATGGTTACGTTTAATGTAAATCGTTTGATGAGCCTGATCTGGTCCTCGGTAAGCGAAGTCCCGGAGCTGGCCACGACATTTTCGATCCCCGTCTGGTGCATCGACAGCACATCGGTATAACCCTCCACCAGAATACATTTATCTTCTCTTACGATGGAATTGCGGGCAAAAAATATTCCATAAAGGGTAGCCGACTTGTGGTATATTTCCGATTCCGGCGAGTTCAGATATTTAGCGGCCTGCGCATCGCTGCGGAGAATTCTTCCGCCGAAGCCGATGATCCTTCCGGAAAGACTATGGATCGGGAAAATCACGCGACCGGAAAAACGGTCGAACAACCGGTCGGATTTTTCAATTCCCAACCCCGTTTTTACCAGAAACTCCTGCTTATAGCCACTTTTCAAAGCCTCCTGCACAAAAGCATCCCTTTGTTCAGGCGAATACCCCAACTGAAACTTATCGATAATTTCACGCCGGAATCCCCGCTCCTTGAAATAACTGAATCCAACCGCACGGCCCTCATCCGAATCATTCATCATCCGTGCGAACCATTTCCAGGCAAACTCATTGAGCACCATCATCGATTCGCGCTCATTCTTCTGGATGAGTTCTTCGGCAGACTCTTCCGTTTCGGCTATCTCGATATGGTATTTCTTTGCCAGCCAGCGCAGAGCATCCGGGTAGGAGAGGTGCTCATGCTCCATCAGGAAATTTACCGAATTCCCTCCTTTGCCGCATCCGAAGCATTTAAAAATTCCTTTGGCCGGCGAAACCGTAAAGGACGGCGTTTTCTCATTATGAAAGGGACAGAGGCCCAAAAAGTTGACCCCGCGCCTTTTCAAACTGACGAAATCCCCGACTACATCGGTGATCTCTGCCGCCTGGATAATTCGCTCGATGGTGGAATAGTCAATCACGAGGACGAAGATAGGACTTAATCACATTTGATCGCCTCCGCCCGGACAGATCCACGGAACTAACTGATACCGCGGATGGTTATTTCAACTTTGCCAAAACTCCGAGGGCTTCGTCCACATGCTCGGTTGATTTCTTCAGGGAATCAAACTGATAAACAATATTGCCTGACTTGTCAACGACAAATGTTACGCGCGCAGGTAAGGATCCTTCTTTACCCACTGCCACGCCGAACAGTTTCCGTACTATATTACCCGGATCGCTCAACAGCGTGAATGGCAACTGATATTTATCTGCAAAATTTTTGTGGCTTTCAACAGATTGTGCACTAATTCCGATGATGCGGGTATCGGCCTTGCTGAACACTTCCATCTGATCCCGGAAAGAACAGGATTCGGCGGTACATCCAGGGGTATCGTCCATCGGATAAAAGTAGATGACGAGGTTTTCCTTACCCAGCGACTGTTTTAGGTCAAATGATTTACCATCCTGATCAAGCAGGGAGAATTCAGGAACTTTGGACCCGGTTTTAACTGATTGATCAGTTGGTTTTGAGGTACAGCTTACTGTTGACACTGCAAAGATCAGTGCAAAATTCAGCATATAGGCGAAAGTGGCCTTCTTCATTTTTTCAGAATTTAAATTTTTACCGCATACTGGAGGACATAACTACCAGTAATGAAGGGTAAACAACCGGAGGCGCAAAATTGTTCTGTTGTCTTTCGTTGAAGATTACAGCTACCTGCTATTGATAATTTTAATTTTGCCGACTTTCCACATCTCGTCCCTGCCCAGTAACTTCCAGTAATACAGTCCGGGTTTCAGATCGAGCGGCCAAATCAGGAATCCCTCCGAACCGCCTTTGATCTCTTTTACCTGGCGGGCCAGATTATCAAGGATAACCAGTTGATACTGGTCATTCGGATCCGGTGTCCAACTGATTTTCAGGGTGTCTCCGGATGAAAAAATGGCGCCGGGAACCGGTCCCTGAACTTTCGGATCGTTGCCGGACCGGTATTTCGCACTCACCAGGTTTTCATAAACCGGATGGGTGGAAAAGGATTGGGCATACCGGATGGTATCTGAAACCATCGGGGTTTTTTCGTTTGATTCCGCCTCGGCGGATGATTTTGCCACACGGTTCTTTGCGGTCGAATCGGAGCGGGCCGGGAGATTTGCGGGTTGTTCCGCATCCCGCTGGATAACGGAATCCCGTCCTGAGCTGGAGGCGATAGGCGCATGCAGGGGTTTTTCAGGAAGCAGGCTAACCACGATCCAGGCCAGCAGCACGATGGCTGCCACGGAGACTATAGCCCGGATCCAACGTACCCTGGGGGTCCGGAAAGGTCGTCGTGGCATGGACGTCGTTGCTGCAGGTTCCTCCGCGACATCGAGATCCGGCAAGGTATCGAGCAGGTCAGTGATCGCCATGAGCTCCGATTTACAAAAGTTACAGGAGGATACATGTTCGACCAGTTCATCCGGCACCTCATCCGTTTCATGACGGAGAAATTCCGCATAGCGTGCCAGGTCGTTCGCATCCGGATGTTCCGGCTTACCGTTGCTTTTCTTATATGTGAGAATCTCTTTCATCCGTTCATTTAGACGCTAAAATTACCCTGAAATGGAAAAATATCAGTCATTATTTTCAAGGTATTCTGCTTTTTCAATTAAAATATAAAGAATTTCACTGGTGTAGGCAGATCTTGGCGGCTTTCCGTTCATCAGGACCAGCAATTCATCCATCCTGCTGGAACTCCATTTTCGGACCGCATCGGGGGTACGGGGTTTTTTGTCAAGCCGGTTAAACACTTCGCTCAGTATTTCCATCTTTTCCCGTTTTTGCAGTTGACTGGTCGCGTTTACCGAATCAGCCAGTGCCTCGGCCAGGATTGGTGCGGGTTCTGTTTCAAAACCGGTAAAATGACCGGGGATAACCGGCAGATCGGCAAAGCAACGAAGCATGATCCACAAAGCGTTGGCCTCGCGGCCAAATAACCGGATTGCCCGATGAAGACGTTCATACTCCTGACGTATGGTGAGTTGGTCGGTGGCTGTTTCGGTTGCGGTCTGCTCATAAATTTCAGGTTGTGGTTCTGCTAAAACACGCACTTTACGGAACTCTTCGAGACAGAGATTCCTTACCACAACAGAGAAATAGGTTTTAAACCGGCTCTTGTAATTGTATTGGTCCCGAATTCTTGGCAACCGCTCAATAAGCTTTCTGTTCACATCCTGTATCAGGTCATGGATATCCCTTTTTGGGAGGTAACCCATATTAGCCAGATTTCTTACAATGATGCGGATCACCGGCTGATACCGGATCAGCAATTGCTCAGGATTTTCCTTTAGTAACCTTATATCGTTGTCGTTTTCCTGCATTGGGTTTAATCAACCACGTCGAACAGGAAAGAATTATTTGACCTCAGCTTGGCATCGGGTCCCAATGTATATCTTGATTCCTTGGATTCTTCAAAAAACATCGCCTCCTGGATGGGTCCTTTTTTTCTCTTGTAGGCGGGAATTCTTTCCACCTCGTCCAGAATATCCGGATTTGAAAGGTTGTGGTAATTCAGCTCTTTCAAGCGTGCCACTCTGACCGGATCCTCCTTGGGTGCAGCCGGGACGGCATGCTCGAAAATAACGGCATCCTTAACCGGTTCCTTTTGAACCACTTTAATATCCGGATCAGCCATGGGCGGAAAATAAGCCGTGGCTTCGGTTACCGGCGGTTCCAAAAAGCACTCTTCCTTAACCGGCTGTGCAACTCTTTCGATTCGGGGTGTGGGGGTCGGGGTCTGCCTGAACCGATCGAGATGAACCACCTCCTTTTTCGGAGGAGTCAGACTCAGCCAATCCGGGATCATATCATCACGGAAGCCGGTAGCCACCAGTGTGATCCGGATTTCGTCAGTCAAGGTGGTATCCGTGCAGGTTCCCCAGATCACATTCACCATGACCCCGACTCTTGCCATGATGGTATCGGTAATGATGCCGACCTCATCCACGGTGATTTCTTCCTGGCCCGAGGTGATATTCAGCAGCACCCGGCTGGCACCACGGATATCGTTACTAAATAAGAGCGGCGAGTTGATCGTTTCATCAATAACCTTCCGGGCACGATCGAAACCGTGAGCGGTAGCCGATCCCATAAAGGCGATTCCTCCTTTAGTCATCACGGAAATGACATCCGCGAAGTCGACATTGATATATCCATGAACGGTGATGATCTCGGCAATCCCTTTTACAGCCAGCATCAAAATATCATCAGCCTTTTTAAACGCCTCGCACAGTGAAAGGTTCCCGTAGATTTCACGAAGTTTCTCATTGTGGATGATCAGCAGCGCATCCACATCGTCCTTAAGCCGGTTGATTCCTTGCAGCGCCTGGAGCTGGCGCGAGGGGCCCTCGATGTTGAACGGAAGGGTGATCACTCCGACGGTCAGGATATTCAAATCCCTGCATGCCCTGGCAATAACAGGTGCAGCGCCGGTTCCGGTACCTTTACCCATGCCGGCCACAATAAATACCATCCGTGTTTGTCCCTGCAGGATATCGGTGATCTCATTGATACTTTCGATAGCTGCCTGTTCCCCGACATCCGATCTTTTTCCGGCGCCACGACCTTCCGTGAGTGTGGTCCCGAGCTGGATTTTTCGCTCCACCGGGCTGGCATTGAGGGCCTGAACATCGGTGTTGGTCACAATAAAGTCCACATCACGGATACCCTCCTGAAACATACGGTTTACTGCATTGCATCCACCTCCGCCTACCCCGATTACAGAGATGATTGGACTTGAATTAAAAGGCAAATTGAAATCGACCAGATCGTCAAACATAAGGCTAAGAATTACAGATGTAGGTTACTCCAGTATATCGTCTTTATCATCGAACAATGAACCCATCAACCGCGTAATGGCACTCTCCCGGTGTACGCGCGGGGATTTTACTTTTCGCGATCTTTTGGATTCAGGTTCTTCAGGTACCAGAACCCGATCCGGCTCTTCCCTGAGTATGCCATCGATCTCCATGGGAATTTCATCAGCCACCTGACGGACTCCAAACAGATCCTTTGGAAGAGAATGATATTCTCCGTTTCCTACGGTTTCATACTTCTTGCGCATAAAGTCGGGTTTCAGTTCTCCCAAACTGGCTTCGGATTCGAGACCGGTAGCCACGATCGTTACACTCAGTGCATTTCCCAAAGATTCATCCACGGTATTACCCCAGATAATATCCGACTGTATTTTTGTACAATGCTGGATAAAGTCCATGATCTCAGTGATTTCATCCATCAGAACTTCCTGGTTCCCGGAGGTGATGTTCAGGAGGATATTCCGGGCGCCCTTCAGGTTGTTATTATTCAGCAGCGGGGAAATCAGGGCCTTGCTGATTGCTTCATAGGCACGGTTCTCGCCTTCTGCAATTCCGGACCCCATGATGGCCACTCCGCTGCGTTCCATCACGGTGCGGACATCCGCAAAATCGACATTTACATAACCGTGGACGGTGATAATCTCCGCAATCCCCTTGGCAGCCATAGCGAGAACATTGTCAGCATGGCCAAATGCCACCGAAAGCTTCTGATCGCCATAGATGTCGCGAAGTCGATCGTTATGAATGACCAGCAGGGCATCTACATAATCCTTCAGATTGCTGATACCCTCCACCGCCTGTGCCAAGCGCTTTTGCCCTTCAAAGGAAAAAGGCAGGGTAACAATACCCACGGTAAGGATGCCCAGTTCAGTGGCTACTTCCGCGATCACCGGCGCAGCTCCGGTGCCGGTTCCACCGCCCATACCCGCAGTAAGGAACACCATTTTGGTGCCATCATCAAGAAATCGCCTGATATCCTCGATGTTTTCCAGGGCGGAATCACGCCCCTTTTCGGGTTCGTTACCCGCACCGCGTCCATACGTGAGCGTTTTGCCCAATTGAATTTTAGTGGGGATCGGACTGGTTTGCAAAGCCTGGTTATCCGTGTTGCAAATAACAAATTCCACCCCCCGGATTCCTTGTTGATACATGTGATTAACGGCATTGCTTCCGCCGCCGCCTACCCCGATCACCTTTATGATCGATTTAGATTCCCGGGGCACTTCGAATTGATAAACGTCCTCAAACATGTGGTTAGATTTATTGGTTATAACCGATTACTTTCGTCATTGAAAAAACTGAGCCAACCCTTTTGTATCTTCTCTTTCAGCGGGATGCCAGTCTGTTTGCGCCGGAAGGAAAATCCCGGCCGCGACCCTGCGGTTGCACCGCCTAAAGAGCCTTCAATAATTAATCCGATGCCGGTGGAATAGAGTGGCTGGGAAATCTTTTCATCCGAATCCGATGCCAGAAACTGATTCGGATAACCCACGCGAACATCATATCCCGTTTTAAATTTGATCAGCTGGGGCAAGCCTTTTAACATGGCGCCCCCGCCTGTGATCACAATCCCGGCACTTGCCTTGTCGGCATAGCCGGAATTTTCAATTTCATAATTCACCGCATCCAGTATTTCTTCCATCCGCGCCTGGATGATATATGCCAGGTTCTTGAATGAGATCTCACGCGCATCGCGGCCGCTGATTCCCGGTATTGTGACCACCTTATCATCGGCAGCAGTATCACCCATGGCCGAACCGAACTGCACTTTGAGCGATTCCGCCTGCCGGAGAAGAATCGAACAGCCTTCCTTAATATCAGTTGTGATGACATTCCCTCCAAAGGGGATCACCGCGGTATGCCGGACCACATCATTATAATATACTGCGATATCAGTCGTCCCGCCACCGATATCAATCAAAACGACACCTGCTTCGCGCTCATCTGCCGACAGTACGGCAGTCGCCGAAGCCAGCGGCTCCAGAATCATCTTCTTTACCTTCAGATCCACCCGTTCGATGCACTTTGAGATATTACGAGCGGAGGCAATTTTTCCAATCACCAGGTGAAAATTGGCTTCCAGCATGCGTCCTGACATGCCCACCGGTTTGGATACATCGGTTTCGGAATCAACGATGTAACTCTGCGGAATCACATGCAGTATCTCTTCACCCGGATCCAGTGGAGTTTTCGCCATCTGATCATGCAGGTAATCCACATCTTCCTGTGTAATTTCCTCATTATCAAGATATTTTGAATTCCGGTTTTTCATACTTTTGATATGCTGACCGGCTATTCCCACGTATACTTCATTCATCCGGTATCCCGACTGCTCCTCGGCCTGCTGTTTGGCAAGCTCGATAGCGCTCACGGTTTCATCAATATGAACCACGACACCTCGCTTTACGCCGCTTGAGGGTGCGTTCCCGAGACCGAGAATCTCAAATTTTCCGTCCTCGGTTTTCTGTGCGATCATGGCAACGATCTTTGTCGTACCGATATCAATCGCTGAAATGATTTCCTTTTTTGCCATAATTTCCGCTATACTTTCTTCTGCTGTTTTTTAATGTTCAGCGTATCCATTGATGACCATACGGAGTCCCTCTCCTGCCTTTGCTTAGCGCTCCATTTGCGCGCCACCACCTGGTTACTATATCTCAGGTCGATTTTCGAATACCGGTCCCATCCCACATTGGGCAGTCCCTGTTCGTAAAAAACCTTGAGCTTGGTAAGTTTCCATTCATAATTTCCAGCATCTCCGAAGAAAATGCGAAAATCACCCACTCTGGGGATAAATTCCAGGGTATGATCCGGGCCGACGGCGACCTCCTCAACCAGGGCATCCAAAAATACTTCCGCGCGAATGGCATTCACCACACGAAAAAGGCTGTCCTTCAGGAAATTCTTATTTCCGTCGCCTGTCACAATCAATACTCTGGCGGTATACCGGGGAGAAAGTGCCATTTCCTGACCTTCCGTATCCAGGTAAAACGAGCTGAATGGGCCCACATACCGCATGATGGGAGTGCGCTGCGACACGCTGATATAAAGAACGCCATCGGGGGTGCTGTAAACCAGGGCATCCTTGACTCCGGAAAGTGTGGTCACCGCATTCTTCACCTCTTCACGGTTCAGGTCACTGAGCCGATTACCGGTGGTCTGGATTCCCTTGCGCGCCAGCACTTCTGTTACCTCTGCCGGTGCAATAAAATGGCTTTCCAGACTATCGGTGATACTTACGACCACTTCATGAAAGGTTAACTGCTCCATTTGCCTCTCAGTGAACCAAAGGCTCACTCCCAGGTATGCGGCCAGTACCAACCACGAAATAATATTTAGCACTTTACGCCACATGGTTCTGCAGGAATTTAGTGATTGGTTCGCAAAGCTGGTCAATATCGCCGGCCCCGATGGTCAGCAGGATTTCCGGCTCCATTGACGCCAGTACAGTAAGCAGGTCTTGCTTGGTGCACAACTGTTTATGACCGGATTCGATACGATCGAGTATCATTCTCGAATCCACTCCGGGCAGCGGTTTTTCACGGGCAGGATAGAGGTCGAGCAGAATCACTTCATCAAGTTTGCTGAGTGCCGCTGCAAAACCGTCTGCAAAATCCCGGGTCCTTGAATATAAGTGCGGTTGAAAGATCCCGGTAATTTTACGATCGGGGAACAACAGCCGTATGGAATGGATCAGTGCACTGATTTCATTCGGGTGATGCGCGTAATCATCGATATAAACGACGCCATTCTTCCGGAACTTTACGTCGAATCTTCTTACCAATCCCTGGAAGGCTCCTATCCCTTTGCGGATGCCGGATTCTGCAATCCTGGCCATTAGGGTCAGTGAGGATGCAGCCACAGCATTTTCGACATTTGTAATTCCGGGGATCCGGGTCAGGATATCTTTCACCACGCCACCGGGAGTAACCAGGTCAAAACAGTAGCCCAGTTCCACCTGCCGGATATTCCGTGCATAGTAATCAGAATCTTCACGGTCGAGGCTATAAGTAAATACTTTCTGCTTGTTTTCGGCATCCGGCTCCAGTGATAATCCCTGTTTGATGACCAATTGTGATTTAGGCTGGACACGATTGACAAAATCGGTAAACCCCTGGACCATAGAATTATAATCTCCATAAATATCCAGATGATCGGGATCCATGGAAGTTACGCAGGCCATATACGGGTTCAGTTGAAGGAATGAACGGTCAAATTCATCAGCCTCCACAACAGCCCAACGTGATTGATCGGAGAGCACCAGATTGCTGTTGATACTTTTGCTGATCGCGCCGAGAAATGCGGTGCAGCCTTCGCCGGATTCGATCAGAATCTGAGCGATCATTGCGGTGACAGTGGATTTCCCGTGTGTACCGGCGACGGCCAGACTGTCATAGGACCGGGTAATCAATCCAAGAATTTCAGATCTTTTATGGAGAAGGTAACCGTGATCTATAAAGTAATTAAGTTCCTGCATTTCGGCCGGAATGGCAGGCGTGTAGATGATAACTGTTTCAGGCTCTGATCCGTGATTCCTGACCGCGAAGGGGATCAGGTCAGGATTATCGGAATAGTGGATATTGATCCCTTCTGATTCCAACGCCAGAGTTAAAGGGGTCTGGGTACGGTCGTAACCGGCCACCGCAATTCCCCGGCTTCGGAAAAACCTTGCCAGAGAGCTCATTCCGATACCCCCTATTCCCAAAAAGTAAACACGTTGTATTCGGTCGATCAACATAGCTAAAGGGTATCAGGTTTAGGATTAAGATGTTCCCGCGTGCGCGGGTCCGACAACTTTTCGAGCGGGCGCCGATTCAATAATTGCATGGCGACAGCGGCGATTTCATTTACTGCATCCGGTCTGGCAAAGGTCAGCATCTGCCCGCTCATGGTTTTAATCTTTACCGGATTCTTTACCAGGTCCAGCATGGTTTCCACCAGCAGGGCAGGCGCTTCAGAATCGTTCACCAGCATTGCCGCGCCCGACTCCACATAAGTGAGTGCATTTTTTGCCTGATGATTTTCTGCCGCACTGGGCAGCGGTACCAGGATGGCGGGTTTCCCTAACATCGAAAGTTCCGAAAGCGTGATTGCTCCAGATCGGCAAACCACCAGACCGGCCAACAGATAGGCAAAGTTCATTTCATAAATAAATTCCATCACCCGGATGTTGAGCGCACCATGAGCTTCAACTTCCGATTTTGCCGATTGGAAAAAGGAGGTTCCGGTTTGCCACAGAATTTCAACGGGTGCCTGTGATAATTTATCAATTGACTGGTACAGGCAGTGATTGAGTGTTCTGGATCCCTGGCTCCCGCCAAAGACCAGAATCACGGAACGGCCTTCTTCAATTTCAAAGAATTCGAGCGCCTCCTTCCTGCGACTCTCCGGCAAAACAAGGTCTTTACGGACCGGGTTTCCGGTGAATACAATCTTTCCGGGAGGAAACCACTTATCCATTCCGGGGTAGGCTACACAAATACGGGCCACTTTTTTCGACAGCAAACGGTTGGTGACACCCGGAAAGGAGTTTTGCTCCTGTATCAGGGTAGGGATCCCTTTTCTGGCCGCCACTCTGAGCACCGGTCCGCTGGCAAAGCCGCCGGTTCCGATGACGAGATCGGGATTAAATTTCCGTATCACACGGGAGGCCTTAATCATGCTCAGGATTAACCGGAACGGGAACAGGAAATTTTTGACCGACCAGCCCCGGTGGAATGCGGAAACAGGCAATCCAACAATTGGATAACCCGACCGTGGCACTTTTTCCATTTCCATTTTTCCAATTGCCCCAACAAACAGGATTTCGAGAGTAGGATCCACCGTGCGCATTTCATTGGCAATGGCTATGGCCGGGAAGATGTGTCCTCCCGTACCACCTCCGCTTAAAATAATCCGGTAGGGTCTATTTGGTTTCAACTGACACCTCCTCATCTACTGAACGACTGACTCCCAGTATTATACCTACGGCAATTGCCGTAAAAACAATCGAATTTCCACCCCGGCTGACCCACGGTAAGGGCTGTCCCGTTACCGGCAACAATCCGGATGATACCCCCATGTTCACCATCGCCTGTATGACCAGGCCGACAGTTAGGCCGACCACCACGAAAGCGGGGAACGAGCGCGAACATTTTCGGACAATCACCCCTGACCGGTAAAGAAGAATCAGGTATATGAACATGAGGGGAAGGGCTCCGAAAAGAAATCCGTACTCCTCAATAATAATGGCATAAATAAAATCGGAATAGGCCTGCGGCAAGGAGCGCCGTTGAGTGCTATGGCCGGCAAATTTCCCGAACATTCCGCCATTGGCTATGGCAATAGAAGCCTTGTTCGACTGAAATTTTTCTTCCGGATTGGCATCCTTTGAAAAATGCTGTGTGATACGGTTACCCCAGGTCTGCTCACGGATATCGGAGTTGGTGTACTTACCCACAAAAACGAAAATCATGAACATAATTATTCCGGCCCCCACCAAACCTGCCAGGTAAGCAACCTTTACACGGCCGACGAACAGCAAGACCAGGCTGGTGACAAACAGAATGGCTGCGGTCGACAGGTTTGCCGGCAGAATTAATCCGCACACCAGGGCGATCACTCCCATCACCGGTAAAAATCCCTTTTTAAAATCCTGAATTTCATTTTGATTCCGGCTCAGAAAACGGGCCACAAAAAGGATCAGCGCGAGCTTCGCCAGATCAGATGTCTGGAAAGTTCCGCCGATGACCGGAATTTTTACTGAACGTGAAGCGTCGTTCACATGAACACCGAAGAAAAGGGTATATACCAGCAGGATGATGGCTACCACGAGTATCAGGTTCGCGGCTCCATTGAAAAAGCGGATGGGAATTTTATGAGAAAAATAAAGTACCACCCAACCCAATGCGAGGTATCCGATGTGCCGGACAATATGGCCCGTCACATTCCCTCCATTGTGAAAGGCCAGGGCAGCCACAGAGCTGGATACGGCCAAGCCGGAGTAAATGGTAAGCAGCACCATGCATACCCAGATTACCCGATCACCCTTGAAGCCCTGTAGAAAGTTACGCATACCCGGTTTTTCTTAAACAGTTAGAATTCAGAGGTTCCGTACGGCGTTCTTAAACTGCCGCCCACGATCCTCATAATTTTCAAACAAATCGAAACTCGCACAGCAAGGCGAGAGTAATACCACTTCACCCTCTTCGGCAAGGTAATAGGCGGTCCGTACGGCCTCTTCCATATTGTCGGTCTCCACCACCGTATCAATGATATTGTCGAAAGCCTGGCGGATCTTGGTATTGTCCTTTCCGAGGCAGACAATAGATTTAATCTTTTCGCGGACCAATGAATTGAGAATGGAGTAGTCGTTTC
>JBBQOG010000029.1:0-15658 GCA_038330665.1 Bacteroidales bacterium | reverse complement strand
ACCGGATCGATAAATGAAACGGTACCTTGAAATTCCTTCCCGGGAATTGAGCGGACACTAAAGGTCAGGTGATTACCCTTATGAATCCAGGCAAGGTCACTTTCATAACCATCGAACAAAACCCACACGCGATGGAGGTCCGCTATTTCGTATAGAGGACTGCCGATTTGAACATAATCCCCCATATTAACTTTCCGGGTCATGACAATCCCCGACACGGTGGAAACCACATCGAACCGGGTTTTCACTTCACCACTCTTTTCGATTTCCTGTATCTGGGTGTCCGTTAATTTCCATTCCTTCAATTTATTCCTTGCCGCGGCCAGGATGGACAAATCGCCCATTTTCACCGCTTCGATCAATTCCTGCTGTGCGGGCACCAGCTCTGGCGAATAAATCCGGGCAATAATCTGGCCCGAATGAACTTCTTCCCCGGTAAAATTCACCTTTAGCTCATCAATCCGCCCGGCAAGGTGAGCGGGCAGTGTTTTCAACAACCGCTCGTCTGCCTCAATTTTTCCATATAAACGAACCTCCTTGACCAGCTCTTTCGTGGACACCATGGATGTTTCCACCTCCGCGATTTTTGCAGCATCTTCAGTCATGGATATGGCATTCGGATCCAGCTGTTCAGCCTCCTGAGTCAGGGGAATAAGGTCCATCCCGCAGATCGGACATTGCCCAGGACCCTCTTTTCTGATCTGCGGATGCATGGAGCAGGTCCAGATTTCACTTTTCTTTTCAACTGTGCTTGCCTCGTGCTTGTGTTCATTTGGGGAACCATGAAAGACGAGCCATCCCATAAAGAAACCGGCTATCAGCAAAAGGGAAATGAACAGGATGCTATTTGAAAATTTATTTTTCTTCATGTCGTTTGTGTGTTAATTATATGCGATTACAGCAAGTATTCCGGCGATCGCCATATTCCTGTCGACCAGGGCTTCAATCTGCTTAAACTGATAGTCAAGCAATTGCCGCTGCATTCTTAAAATCTCTTCAAAATCCGTATTAGCGGAGGAAAAGGAGGAAGTTAACAGCTGAATGGTTTTCCTTGCCAGGTCAATCTGAGTTTTATACAACTCCAACCTTCTGTCTGCATCATGATACAACTGAACAGCTTCCTGATACTTAACCTGTAATTCGTTAAGTGTATTTTCGATCTTCTGACCGGTTGCTTCCAGCTGGTATTCAGCCTCCTGCTTCTGTGCCTCATACTTTTTCCGGTAAATCGGCAGGGTGGCTGTCAACATCGGCATAATCATATCGCGTCCGTTCATTTCTGCAGGTAAACCTGCCCGTTTACCGATGAAGGTATAATCCAATCCCAGCCCCACTTTTGGCAATCCCATCCGCCTGGCCATGTCAATCCGGAAGTTACCCGCTTCTTTTTCAGCCTCCAGCATCCTTACCATCGGGTTGTTGACCAAACTATCCGCGAGTGCCGCAACCGTTCCGGGAAGCACTGCATTACTTAAGGTATCCGGGATAAAAACCTCAGAGTCAGGCTTTCTAT
The DNA here is from genome assembly GCA_038330665.1 of Bacteroidales bacterium. Taxonomy (GTDB): domain Bacteria; phylum Bacteroidota; class Bacteroidia; order Bacteroidales; family UBA12481; genus UBA12481. The sequence goes on along the minus strand of JBBQOG010000029.1, from coordinate 14,145 downwards.
TGAGCAGGGCATTAAATCGGGTTTTTGCTGTTACCAGCTCATCCTTTTGGAAGGCCAGATCATTCGCGAGGACACCGATTTCCATCCTGACCCTCAGTACATTAACCATGCTTCCTGAACCGATATTTTCTGCGGCCCGGAACCTGACCAGTGCCATTCGCTCAAGGGACTGCAATAGCTCCATGTTTTGGGTTGTAATCCGGATATTGCTTTGAATACGGTAGGTTTCATACCACGAAAGCTTCACTTTCAGGAACAGTTCATTCCGCTCATTAAGCATATCTTCGTACCGTGCAATGGCCATCTTTGAGGCTTCATCTTTGGCCGCTTTTAACGTCCCGAACCAGGGTGACATTTGCATGAGCCGGATATCACCGAGCTGGTTTCCGCCAAGCAGTTGCATGGGTTTAATCAAAAACCCGAATTGAACCTCAGGGTCCGGCAATGACCCGGCCTGTGGAACTCTTTCGAGGGAAGCCCGATAATCGAAGAACCTGGCCTTTAAACCCGGATTGTGATCGGCTGCCTCCTTCAGATAGAGCGACAGCGAATCGCCAGACTGGCCCAGGGCCGCCTGACTACTGATTCCGGCCAGCAGAATTAACGTTGCCGACAGGATCTGCCTATTTTGTTTCCAGCAATTATTCAATTTCATCCTGATCCTCCTCTGAAGCCTTAATTTTACGAAGTTCGCTTTTTACGGCTCCCTCTCTCCAGAGGCTCTGAAGGATTGGAACCACGAAAATGGTCATGATTTGTATGGTCATGCCTCCGAAGGTCGGTATTGCCATCGGGATCATGATGTCGGAGCCCTTGCCGGTAGATGTCAATACCGGCAGCAGCGCAATAATGGCGGTAGCTGCGGTCATCATGGCCGGTCTGACCCGTTTCTTGCCCGCCTCAACCACTGCTTCCCTAACCGCTTCAACGGTCCTGGGGTTGCGACGTTCAAAAACGTCATGAATATAGGTCCCCATGATCACCCCATCATTGGTAGCGATCCCGAACAATGCAATAAATCCGACCCAGACCGCCACACTCAGGTTGATCTCATGCATCTGGAAAAGGTGCCGCATATTGGTTCCCGCAATCGCAAAATTCATAAACCAGGGCTGGCCATACAGCCAGAGGAAAATAAATCCTCCTGAAAATGCGACAAAAACACCTGAGAAATGGATCGCAGAGGCCGTCACCGTTTTAAACTGAAAATACAAAAGGAGGAAGATGATCAGCAAACTGATGGGAACCACGATTGCCAGTCGCTTGGTAGCCCGAATCTGCTGTTCGTAATTCCCTGCGAATTTGTATGTGACCCCGGGATCCATTTTTAGGTCACCTGCAGCAATCTTCCCGTCAATAAATTTCTTTGCTGCCTCTACCACATCCACTTCTGCAAGATTGGCAACCTTATCAAAAATGACGTATCCGTTAAGGAAGGTATTTTCGCTCCTGATCATCTGAGGCCCACGGGTATAGATGATATCGGCGAGCTCCCCAAGCGGTACCTGGATTCCATTCATGGCCGGTATCAAAATATTTTTGAGATCCTCAGGCGAAGTTCTTAACTCCCGTGCATATCTGACCCGGATTGGAAATCGTTCACGACCCTCAACGGTGGTAGTCAGCGACATGCCTCCGACAGCCGTTTGTATAATTTCCTGGACGGTTGCTACGGTCAGCCCATATCGGGCAATTTCTTCCCTGTTCAATTTGATTTCGATATAGGGAGCTCCCACTGCCCGATCGTAAAAGACTGACGTAGGGTTGATCGATGGAACCTCTTTAAGCAACCGTTCAAATTCCAGTCCGGCCTTCTCAATGCTTTCCAGATCCGGACCATAAATTTTCAATCCCATGGGGGCCCTCATACCGGTGGAAAGCATCACAAGCCGGGTTTGAATAGGTTGCAATTTAGGCGCCGAAGTCAGCCCGGGCAGATTGGTGACCTTCACAATTTCCTTCCAGATATCATCCGGACTTTTAATCTCCGGTCTCCACTGTCGGTAATATTCTCCCTTTGGATCAGGGATGAGGTTTTCCAGAGGAATGATCCGGAAACCATCATGGTCCGGATCATAGAATGTACTATCGTTCAGGACAAATCCTTGTTTATTTACCCGGAATTTCATTCGCTGACCATTCAGATCCAGCATATATTCAGGGCGATAATTGATAGTATTTTCAAACATTTGCACCGGTGCCGGATCGAGGGCCGAGTTCACCCTACCCCATTTGCCTACTGCCATATCCACTTCAGGAATGGTTGATAAACGCTTGTCGAGTTGCTGCACATATTCGAGGTTCCGCTCAATTCCCGCATGGGGCATACTGGTTGGCATCAAAAGGAAAGATCCTTCATCCAGGGCTGGCATGAACTCCTTTCCAACGCCCGGGAAAGTTTTTGATGCACCCTTCCAAAGGGAGGTCTGGCGAACGTCCAACCCGGTTTTACCAATCGCATTACCTGCAAACCCAAATGTACGGTCGAAACCATGCCAGATGATAAATCCGGCAAAGATGGTGAGTAAAGGAACCATCAGGAATTTCATTTTATGCGACAAGCTCCATCGCAGGATCCGTTCATAATTGTGGACCATGATCATCAGAAGACCGAGAATGATTCCAATTAAGCCACCGACAAATAAAAAGTTTGTGAGGGTACCTCTGTGCGTCCCCAATGGGAGCCATTCAATGGCCAGGAAAAATACAGCCACCAGCACGGAGAGACCGATATTGATATACTTTGGCATCTCCTTCCGTCGTTCTGACCATCTATCGCTCAATAAGTTATTGACCCCAATAAGGGAAAGGGCCAATGCGGGCCAGGCTCCGTTAAATATCAGGATAAGCGGACCAGCCATTATAAGGACAACATTCCAGATGAGCTTGAATTTCTTCTTGTCCCAGTTCAGGGAATAAATATAATAGGCCATCATGGGCAGAACAATCATACCCAGAACATAGGACGAGGTAATGGCAAATGTTTTGGTAAAAGCCAGCGGCCGGAACAGTTTTCCCTCCGCTGCCTGCATGGCAAAGACCGGAAGAAAACTGACGATGGTGGTGGCGAGCGCGACGGTAACGGCGGCACGCACTTCGGTGGTGGCTGTGTAGATAAGTCCGATCAGATCTTTACCCCGGAGCTTGCGGTTGCCCGGCATTTCCAGGTGCCTGGTAATGTTCTCCACGTCGACAATTCCGATATCCACCATGATTCCGATTGCAATAGCAATGCCTGAAAGCGCTACAATGTTAGCTTCCACGCCGAAGAGCCGCATCAGGATGAAGGTCATGAGCACCCCGACAGGCAGCAGGAAAGAAACAATGAAAGAAGCCTGAAGATTCATCAGCAACAGGATAATGACAATGATGCTGATCAGAATTTCATGTGAGAGGGCCGATTGCAGAGTTCCGATAGTTTCCTGAATCAATCCGGTGCGATCGTAAAAAGGGACAATGGTGACCTTCGAAACCGTTCCATCAGCAAGTGTTTTGGAAGGTAATCCAGGTTCGAGTTCCTTAATTTTTTCCTTTACGTTATTGATCACCGCCATCGGGTTCGATCCGTATCGGGCGACCACCACTGCACCTGCCGCTTCTGCCCCACCCTTATCGAGCCCTCCCCTACGCGTAGCCGGTCCAAAGGATACCCGGGCCACATCCCCGATTCGAACCGGAATATTATTATTTACCGACACCACGGAACTTTTCAGGTCTTCGAGATTTTTAATATACCCCAATCCCCTGATCACATATTCAACCTGGTTGAGTTCAATGGTTTCGGCACCGATGTCAAGGTTACTGTTTTGCACGGCCTTCATGATATCCATTACAGATACACCAAAGGCTTTCATAGCTTCCGGATTGATATCAACCTGATATTCCTTTACAAATCCACCGACAGAGGCCACTTCTGCCACGCCTTCAGCCGACGCCAGGGAATATTTCACAAGGTAGTCCTGAATGGTCCTCAGTTCCTGCGGATCCCACCCTCCGGAAGGCTTTCCGGTTTTTGGGTCCCGGCCTTCAAGTGTGTACCAGAAAATCTGCCCAAGGGCTGTGGCATCAGGCCCAAGAGCCGGTTGCACCCCATCGGGCAGCGTGCCGGATGGCAATGAATTAAGCTTTTCGAGGATACGCGAGCGACTCCAGTAAAACTCTACATTATCTTTAAAAATGATGTATATAAATGACATCCCGAACATGGAGGTCGTGCGGATCGTTTGAACCCCAGGAATTCCCAAAAGTGCAGAAGATAATGGATAGGATACCTGGTCCTCAATATCACGCGGAGATCTTCCCATCCACTCAGTCGCAATAATTTGCTGATTTTCACCAATATCCGGTATCGCATCCACGGCCACCGGATCACGTGGCAACCCGCCGAGATTCCAGTTGAATGGTGCCGTCACCAGCCCCCAGGTGACAAATACCAGCAGAAGCAACATCGACACCAGGCGGTGTTCAAGGAAATATTTTAAAATTTTGTTTAACATGATAATAGACTTTAATCGAACACATTTTTCAAAGGATCCAATAATGAGCTGTTACCATTCATGGAAACAGGATTAATATCCTAAAAATCAAATGGTCAATAAAAGGCTAAATCAAGTATTGCTGCCAAAGGGCCAACCGCTTGGAAATAGTTGGAGGAGGTGATTCGTCCGGATCAATACTCACAAAAACTGTTAACGGAGCATCCACTGCAATCTCCATGACCGGTATGGGAAGAATCAGTTCATCCACGGTAAGGTCAGGATAATCAGCAGCAAATAATCCGTCTGTTTTGAGTTGAAGGGTGACGGCTTTATCAGAGCAGCAATTTTCGGGATGTTCGCAGCAGGGTTCCGGAGTATGTAAGATCGAAAAGGCCATCAGCTGCCCGCTGCAATAGTGGTAATGGTAAGTGATCCCAATGCTGGAAACCGCAAAAACCATGACCATGGCGATATGGAAAAATTTCTTTAACATACGTCTTACATACAAACATCAGCAAAAATAGTTTTAATTAAAAGCATGAGTGTTAAATAAATGTTAAATTTTGCCTGTTCAACAGACGGCTTTAAAGCACTTAATATTTCAAGATTTCGAAGTTATGCCCGATGCGTAACACCGAAACACAGGAAACCTGAAACCAATTTTTTTCGCCTACTTTGTATTCGTGATGGATGATTCCTACAAAACCATACAGGGGCCCTCGGAAGGTTTATTTAAAGATAAGGGTAGCCGGTTTATCGCCAGGGCCTATCCGGTGGAATCGGTAGATGAGGTAAAAGAGATCCTGGCCGCCCTTCGCAAGGAATACCATGATGCACGGCACCATTGTTATGCTTACCGGATCGGTCCGGGGGGCACCACCTACCGAGTAAACGATGACGGGGAGCCGGCAAACAGCGCAGGCAAGCCGATATTGGGACAGCTGCAATCGCAGGATTTGACCAACATATTAATAGTGGTGATCCGGTATTTCGGAGGGATTCTGTTAGGGGTAGGCGGATTAATCAATGCGTACCGTACGGCAGCAAAGGAGAGCCTGATAAATTCCACTATTGTAACGCGAACCTTCAACAGCCGGATCAAAATAAACTTCCAATATCCTGCCATGAATGAGGTCATGAAAATTATCAAAGATTCGAAAGCCGGGATCGTCAGTCAGGATTTTGGAACCGCCTGTGAAATCCTTGTTGAAGTCAGATCGGGGGTTTCAGATCTTATCCTCGGTCAGCTGAATCGCATCGAATTATCTGAAGCACATATTATTACATGGTGAATAAATAATGTATAATATCCTCAAAACGCATCTCCAGATCTGATTGGTATGGGTTACTTTTACTAAACTTCGCATTAAAATTGTCGCCATTTTATGAAAAACAGAAGCCTTGTCTCCATCACCGATTACTCGCAGGATGAAATGCTGCAGATTCTGGACCTTGCCGGTGAATTTGAAAAGAATCCGCATCAGAATGTCCTCGAAGGCCATGTGGTAGCCACCTTATTTTTCGAACCTTCCACCCGTACCCGACTCAGTTTCGAATCGGCGGTAAACCGATTGGGCGGGAGAATTATCGGGTTTTCTGATTCGTCCTCATCCAGCGTTTCAAAAGGGGAAACTTTAAAGGACACCATATTGACGGTCAGCAATTACAGCGACCTGATTGTCATGCGGCATCCACTGGAAGGTAGTGCCAAATATGCAAGTGAAGTATCGCCGGTGCCCATTATCAATGCAGGCGACGGGGCGCATCAGCACCCGACCCAGACGCTTCTGGACCTGTATTCCATACGCAAAACTCAGGGCCGCCTGGAGAATTTGAAGATTTGCATGGTAGGTGACCTGAAATATGGAAGAACCGTTCATTCCCTCCTGATTGCCCTTTCAAACTTCAACCCCATATTCATCTTCATCGCGCCTGAGGAGCTTAAAATGCCGGATGAGTACAAAACACTTCTCGACGCTAAAGGCATCGAATATTATGAATATAAGGATCTTGCAGATAACATGAAGGATGCGGATATCGTTTACATGACCCGGGTTCAGAAAGAACGATTCTCCGATCCGCTGGAATATGAAAAGGTGAAAAACGTGTATATCCTCCGGAACTCCATGCTGGGCAACACGAAACCTAACATGAAGATTCTGCATCCGCTGCCCAGGGTTAATGAGATCAACTATGATGTGGATCCCAATCCCAAGGCCTATTATTTCCAACAGGCCCTGAACGGTGTATTCACGAGAATGGCGATTATTTCTAAAATACTAGGTGTCAAGTAATTCGTAAATAATTATGGAAACAAAAAAAGAGCTGATCGTCAATGCCATTAAAAATGGCACGGTGATCGACCATATTCCTTCACAGAATCTTTTTAGTGTCATTAACATATTAGGGCTCAATAAAATAGGCCATCAAGTTACCTTTGGATTCAATCTCGAAAGCAAGAAATTGGGCAAAAAGGCCATCATTAAGGTAGCTGACATTTTCTTCAAGGATGATGATCTCAACAAGATCTCGCTAGTCGCTCCCGATGCCAAGTTGAATATCATCAAGGATTACGAGGTGGTTGAAAAAAGGGTTGTGGTGGTACCTGAAGAGATTATCGGAATAGCCAAATGCATGAATCCAAAATGCATAAGCAATCATGAATATATGCCCACGCATTTTGATGTGGTTAAAAAGAAACCGGTGGCCTTAAAATGCAGGTATTGTGAAAAGATAACCGATCAGGAACATTTAGAAATACATTAGTTTCAGAGGTCCAGAGTTTCAGAGGTCCAGAGTTTCAGGGGTCCAGGGGTCCAGGGGTCCAGAGGTCCAGGGGTCCAGAGTTTCAGGGGTCCAGAGTTTCAGTATTTCTGGGGTCCAGAGTTTCAGCGGATTCTGTCCTGGGCTTTGAGCAATAAAATATCCTTCCTGATACCGCGAAAGGCCAGAAAGCTGCAGATTCCCGCAATCAGAGGCATGACTGAAAAGAACAAGAGTCCGGGCACGGCATTAAGCTGATTCTTTCCCTGTATGATATATAGCGCGAGCAAGCCGTAGGAAAGAACCTCCAGCAACATGGTGAAAATGGTCACCCGTAACTGCAGGGCTCTTCTTTTGTAAGAAAAGATAGCGATCATGATAAGCGCCTCAATCAGTATATAAAGAGCCAGCATGGGAACAGTTCCCATCACCATTTTACCGCCAGCAGTTTCTTTGATACCATTCGCGAAAAGTTCCCATGTTCCGCCCGAACCGCTCGAAAAGCCCACTACCGGATTCAAAAACAGGAAACCCCAGGCGATCAGGCTGATCAGAAGAAAAATAGTTTGAATTCTTTGAATCATGGCTTCCAATAGTTTATTATTGCGGCGACAAAATTATAAAAAATGATGATCTGCAGAGGGATTGATCAGCAACCATTGCTTATTTTAGATCGAAATATTAGAAGACACTATGACCACCTATCCTCCATCTGAACTGATACTCAACCCTGACGGGAGTATATTTCACCTCCATTTATTTCCCGAACAACTTACTGATAATGTGATATTGGTGGGTGACCCTTCGCGGGTTGCCCTGGTTGGTGAGTTTCTTGAAGGGGTGGAACCACTGGCTGCCAACCGTGAATTTGTTTCCCTAACGGGTTATTACACCAAGCAAAAAATCACGGTACTCAGCACTGGCATTGGAACCGACAATGTTGATATTGTGGTGAATGAGCTGGATGCTTTGGCGAACATCAATCTGAAAACCAGGCAGGACCATGCGGTACATCGCTCCCTCAACCTGATTCGTATGGGGACTTCCGGCTCCCTGCAATCGCTTCTGCCAACGGGAACGGTAGTATCCTCGGCCTGGTCAATCGGTCTTGACGGGCTCATGAAGTATTATGCCCGGCCGGCAGATCCGGAGCGGGATGACTTCGAGCAGGCCTTTCTGAATGCAGTGCATTGGCCGGATATTTTGCCCCTGCCCTATGCGGTCAGGTCTTCAGAAAAGCTATTAAAGCTTGTTGAACCCATTAGTGTCAAGGGGATTACCGTTGCCGCACATGGCTTTTACGGTCCTCAGGGACGGCAATTGCGGGCAAAACTGGCCGTACCGGATCTGAATTCAAGATTGGAATCGTTCCGTTACCGGGGGTTGCATACCACCAATTTTGAAATGGAATCTTCCGGTCTATATGGATTGGCCCAGTTGCTTGATCATGAAGCTATCACGGTTTGCCTGATCATTGCCAACCGCATGATGGGCACATTCCTGGGCGATTACAAACCGGAAATCACAAAACTGATAGACAACGTTTTGCACTCAATTATAAAATAAATTCTCATGGAATCCAGAACAGGAGAATCATTGATCAAATTGCTGGATGATCCCGATCAGGTGATTTATGAGGCGGTCAGTCTGAAAATTCAACAGATAGGAACCGAACTGATCCCCGACCTGGAATCTGCAGCTCAGCAGGCTTTGTCACCCCTACTGCATGAACGGTTAGAGTCGATTATCAAAATTCTGCATTTTAACCAGTTGAAGAATGACCTGACTGATTGGATTCAAAGCCCCTGCCCCGAATTGCTGGAGGGAGCCTGGTTATTTTGCCGTTACCAGTTCCCTGACCTTACCCGCAAGCAATTCATGGGATTGATCATACCGCTGCGATCGGAAATATGGCTTGAGGTTTCGGATTCCCTGACGGCAATGGAGAAGGTAAGGGTCATGAACTCCTTGCTCTTCAGTAATAACCGTGTCGTCCTGAACGAGTCGCATCCGGATTCGCCGGGCAATAATTTCATCAACCGGATTCTTGAAACCGGTCAGGGTAATGAGTATTCATTGAATTTACTTTATGCCATCCTTGCCCAGGAGCTGAGTATACCACTTTTCGTTGCTGAAATGCCGGATTACCCCATTTTAGCCTACGTGGATATGCTCATGGTACCGAATGGAGACCTGAATCCGGAGCTATATGATGTCCTTTTTTATGTCAATCCGGCAGATAAAGGAACCATGCATTCGAAAATTGATCTCACAAATTATTTATTCCGGCAATCGTACCCGATTGAGCAATCTTATTATCAACCAAGGAGAAATAGTGAATTTATACGGATATGTTTCCAGAAACTTGAACTCGATTATCAGGTTGCAGGCAGTCAAAAAAGATCTTCTCAAGTTCTGGATTTGATTAAACTTTGGAAATAATAAAAAATATTTATCTTTGCACACCCGAAGCCCAGGTGGCGGAAATGGTAGACGCGCATGGTTGAGGGCCATGTAATCGTAAGGTTGTGCAAGTTCGATTCTTGTCCTGGGCACGAGGCGTTCTTTAGTAAGACGCCCAGATGGCGGAAGTGGTAGACGCGCTAGTTTCAGGGACTAGTATTCGCAAGGATGTGCAGGTTCGAGTCCTGTTCTGGGCACGAAAAAGCCGGCAAGTAAGCCGGCTTTTTTTATATTTGCTATCTAAACTCGTAGCGCGAGACGCGTGATACGGAAGAAAATGACGATATGATTAAAATTACTTTTCCTGACTTGCGAGTCAAGGAGTATCCAGCTGGAACGACCGGGTTGGAAATTGCACAGAGCCTCAGCCCCCAGTTGGCCAAGGAAGTTCTGGCAATCAGTATCAATGGGGAGATCAGGGATATCACCCGCCCTATTACCACAGATGCCTCTATCAAGCTTCACAAGTGGGATGATGTCGAAGGAAAGCACGCATTCTGGCATTCTTCCGCACACCTGATGGCCGAAGCCATTGAGAACCTGTATCCAGGAACCAAATTCGGCATCGGTCCCGCTATTGAAAGCGGCTTCTATTACGATGTGGACCTGGGTGAAAAGGTACTTTCCGAAAATGAACTGGTTGACATTGAGGCCAAAATGGTTGAGCTGGCGGCTAAAAAATCAACCTATAACCGTGAGGATATTTCGAAAGAAGAGGCACTTGCCTTTTTTAACCGGAAGGGTGACGAGTACAAGGTTGAATTGATTTCAGACCTGGAAGATGGAACCATCACCTTATACAAGCATGGTTCATTCACTGATCTTTGCCGGGGACCTCATTTGCCCGATACCTCACCGATCAAGGCCATCAAAGTGATCAGTCTGGCAGGAGCCTACTGGCGCGGTGACGAAACCCGGAAACAGCTGACCCGGATATATGGGATCACCTTTCCAAAGAAGAGCATGCTTGATGAATACCTGGTGCTGCTGGAGGAAGCCAAGAAACGGGATCACCGAAAGCTGGGACGCGACCTGGAGCTCTTCACTTTCAGCCAAAGGGTCGGCAGCGGATTACCACTCTGGCTGCCCAAGGGAGCTGCGCTGAGAGAGCGCCTCGAAAATTTTCTAAAAAAAATACAAAAGGAATATGGTTATGAAGGGGTGATCACTCCTCACATTGGCCAGAAGGAACTGTACGTAACCTCCGGTCATTATGCCAAATATGGCAAGGATTCATTCCAGCCTATTCACACGCCGGTGGAAAACGAGGAATTTTTGCTTAAACCCATGAACTGTCCTCATCATTGTGAGATCTATCGATTTAAACCCAGATCATACCGGGATCTTCCGGTAAGGCTGGCCGAATTCGGTACGGTATACCGGTATGAGCAGAGCGGGGAATTACATGGTCTGACCCGGGTCAGAGGCTTTACCCAGGATGATGCGCATATATTCTGCAGGCCTGACCAGATCAAGGAATAGTTTTCGAAAGTCATTGATATTGTGCTATACATTTTTAAGACGCTTGATTTTAAAGACTTTACCTCTCAAATATCGCTGAGAGACCCCAAAACTCCCGAAAAATACATTGGCTCTGATGAAAACTGGGACAAAGCTGAGCAGGCCATCATTGAGGTGACCCAGGAAAAAGGACTGACCGGGGAAATTGTGATCGGAGAGGCCGCTTTTTATGGACCGAAGCTCGACTTTATGGTTAAGGATGCCATTGGACGAAAATGGCAATTAGGTACTATTCAGGTGGATTATAATTTACCCGAACGGTTTGAACTGGAGTACATCGGACAAGACAATCAGAAGCATCGGCCGGTCATGATTCACCGGGCACCGTTTGGATCCATGGAGCGATTTGTGGCGGTACTCATTGAACATACTGCAGGAAAGTTCCCGATGTGGTTAACCCCGGATCAGGCTATTGTTCTGCCTATCAGCGAAAAGTATCAGAATTACGCTGAAGGTGTTTTGAAATTGCTAAATAATTCCGATATTCGCAGCCTGATTGACGACCGGAACGAAAAAATCGGTAAGAAAATAAGGGATAACGAGTTAAAGCGAATTCCATACCTTCTTATCGTAGGTGAAAAGGAAGAAACTGACGGTACAATATCAGTCCGTAAGCAGGGACATGGTGATTTGGGCAGTATGAAGCCCGAAGAGTTTATCGAACTGGTGAGGAAAGAGGTAGATGAAACATTACGTAGAGACAGATAATAATAGGGTTTTACGTAGAGACAGATAATAATCTGTCTCTACATTATGTTTATAAAATACAAACGAAAGAGGAGGAAAACGTTATTAATCAGACCAAACCCAAATGGGCGCCGCGCAAGAGAGATGAGTTGCGGGAAAAGTTCAGAATCAATCAGGAGATTCGTGCCCGTGTAGTTCGTGTTGTCGGAGAGAATGTCGAAAATACCGGCATTGTTAGCCTGCAAGAGGCTCTGAAGATAGCCGAAGACCTTGAAATGGATTTGGTGGAAATTTCCCCCAACGCAGATCCACCGGTTTGTAAAGTCACTGATTACAGCAAATTCCTTTACCAGCAGCGGAAAAAGCAAAAGGAACTCAAGGCAAAGCAAACCAAGATTGTTGTGAAGGAAATTCGTTTTGGTCCGCAAACGGATGATCACGATTTCAATTTCAAGCTGAATCATGCCAAAAAATTCCTGGAAGAAGGCGCAAAAGTAAAAGCCTATGTGTTTTTCAAGGGAAGGTCCATCTTATTTAAGGAATACGGTGAAGAGCTTTTGCAGCGGTTTGCACTGGAATTGGAGGAATATGGAAAAATGGATCAGAACCCAACCCTCGAAGGGAAAAGGATGACGATCATTCTTTCCTCAAAAAAGAAAAAATAGTAGAGACAGGTAGTTATCTGTCTGTATATTGAATAAAAGGAGAAATAATAAGATGCCTAAAATGAAGACGAAAGCCGGCGCGAAAAAACGTTTTACGCTGACCGGTACAGGGAAAATCAAGAGAAAGCACGCTTTCAAAAGCCACATTCTCACTAAAAAGTCGACCAAGCGGAAACGTAATCTCGGCTATTTTGGGACGGTTCACAAAACTGACCTGAATAATGTCAGACTGCAGCTTGCAATGAAGTGATTATCTGAATTTTCCAACAGGTTTAATTAAAGTGTTTAACCAGAATGCAGCGCCATTAAAAGTGTAGATTAAATTCTCCGCCTGCTTTCAAAAAAAAGAAAAATTATGCCAAGAAGTGTTAACGTCGTAGCTGCGAGAAAAAGACGGAAGAAGCTGTTATCGCAGACGCGAGGAAATTTCGGTCCAAGAGGAAATGTATGGACAGTAGCCAAGAACACCTACGAAAAAGGGTTGGGCTATGCGTATCGCGACAGGAGAACCAAGAAGAGACATTTCAGAGCTCTCTGGATCGTGAGAATAAATGCAGCTTGCCGCGAAAACGGTATTTCCTATTCTGCATTTATGGGTCAGATCAATAAAGGTGGTTATCAGCTGAACCGCAAGGTTCTGGCCGATCTCGCAATGAACCAGCCACAAGCCTTTGTGGCCATTGCCAAAGAGGTCATGCAAGCGAAATAACTGAATCAGGGTAATAAGACAAAGGGAGGTTCCTATTCGAACTTCCCTTTTTTTATGTATGTTTATGGGTATGAAAATTGGTCTGATCGGATACGGTCAAATGGGTAAAGAGGTTGAGAGTGTTGCTCTTGCAAGAGGGCACCAACTCGAATTTGTGGTTAGTGAAAACAACCTGGAGGATTTGATACCTCCGGTCATTTCCTGCGCGGATGTGATTATCGAATTTACACACCCGGATTCTGCCTTTAATAATATTAAAGCCTGTTTGGAAAGCGGCGTACCCGTGGTTTCCGGTACCACAGGATGGCTGGGTCAGATGAATGACATACAGGCCTTGTGCCTTAAACTGAATGGAGGACTGTTTTATGCCTCCAACTTCTCGATTGGAGTTAACCTCTTTTTTGAACTCAATACCCGGCTGGCAAATATCATGAACCGTTATTCCGGTTATGACATCCGGATCGAGGAGCAGCACCATAAACGAAAGAAAGACGCCCCAAGCGGAACCGCCCTCACACTTGCCGGTGGCATCCAATCTGAAATTGATCAAATCGGGGGCTGGACTTCCGAGATGATCGCACCTTCCGACAAGATCTCGGTGACCAGCATACGGGAAGGTAATATCACCGGAATCCATTCCGTTTCCTATTTTTCTGACGAAGATAAAATTTCGATCAGGCATGAAGCCTACAGCCGGAGAAGTTTTGCTTCAGGTGCTGTTTCTGCTGCAGAATTCATGGTCGGGCGCCATGGAATTTTCACAATGAAAGACCTGATAAATCAATAAAATCCCGATCAAAAGATGAGGTGGTTCTGGTTTTTAACATTCACACTTATCTGCAGTTTACTCTCGGTCTTT
>JBBQOG010000028.1:0-15864 GCA_038330665.1 Bacteroidales bacterium | reverse complement strand
GCTGGTGATTACCGGGCCAATCACGGAAAACATGGCTGCAGCCCTTCAGATTTGCTACGATGCTGTGCCTGAACCCAAACTCATCATCCTCTGTGGCACCGATGCCATCTCTGGCGGAATTTTCCCTGGTGGCAACGCCCTCAACCGGGAATTCCTCAGCCGCTATCCTATCGACCTGTATGTGCCCGGAAACCCGGTACATCCGCTGACCTTCATTAATGGCGTGCTGGAACTGATCGGAACGCGATTCTGATAAAAGATTCAGGGTTGAATTTGCTGTTGAAGCGTCAATCCCCGCTGCCGGAAGGATTCACGAATGATCGTTTCGTATTTGCCACCGGAGCGGCTGTTATCTGCGCTGATCAGTCCGTTTGCCAGATCCCCCACCGGACCGGTATCCCCAACAGTAATCAGCATATCCAGGCAAAGGGCGGTGATTTCATTTGCTGCTTTAATTCGATCGTCCGTCTGGTCAGATTCACCCCCGATTCCAAGGTAAATATCCCATAAGGCGGTGGCATAAACAGTTCCCTTTTTATAGAGATTGTAGGTTTTGTAAGCGGCATCATCAAATCGAAGATCCACGTCGCAACGGCGCGAAGAATCCCAGTTAATGGTTGAATTATTATCCCAGGGGAATGGATTGGCCCGGTCGAATCCCCTTTCATTATAACGGTCGCGGAAAACACAAGAAAGGAAATCGTTGAACCCCTCCTCAAAGCTGCCGGCAGGAAGCGAAGAGCCCAGCAAAAAATAATGAAGCGCATGTCCGAATTCATGGGTGATCACTCCCGGATCGCAGGCATCCGGAGTACCGCCCTCTCCAAAGGCCAGATAAACAGGTCCTTTCACCGGGGCAACAAAATGGGAGTTATCCTCCCCGTCGGCACCTCGGGCATCAGCCTCCAAAGGCCGTTGTAAAGCCTCATTAATCAATGGAATATCCATAGCCCGAACCCAGCTGATCAATTGATCGAGGTAAAAGTAGACCATGACCTCGAAAAACTTCGGGTCACGCACGGGATAGCTGAAAGAAGTACGGGTTGTGGTCCGCCGTGTCGCCGGTTTCTCCCTGTTTACAATCCGCACCCATCGGCCCTGCAACGAATACCCGGATGCTTTTGGATCGTCCAGGTTTTCCAGGAGCACCTCCCTGCGCTCGGCATCCAGTTCGGAGTCAGAAGAACCCCAGTGCAATCCGCTGTTTTTGGAAGAAGTTACCGGATCGGGCCAGAAAATCCGGGCCGGTCTGTTCGAATGATACCTGCGGCGATCAGTGACTGAAATCACCCTTCCGTATTCCGCATCAATCAGAAATTCAAGATATTGCCGCGGAAAAAAGGTGTCCACTTCAATCCTCCAGACCACCGAATCTTTCCAGATATAAAGAACGGGCTTATTATGAATCATCCTTTTACCTACCGGGCCTTCCTTTTCCTTCAGCAGGCTGAGTGCATCGGCAGAACCGGTTCTCACCCGCGACACATTAAGGGTTTCAGGGATTCCGTAAACCATCCTGTTCACGGCTGAAATCACTTGACTGTCAGACTGTCTGATGGTCACATTGAGATATGCACCTAAAACCGGGATTCCCTGGTGATATTGACTATATTTAACGGTGATTTGCGAACTTCCGGCCTTCTTGTTTGTTAAGGCAAGGTTAATCCCTCCGAGATTAAACAGGTCTGCGTTTGATTCCAGGAAGGCATCGGAGATTTCGTCATGTCCACTTAATTGATTTGATGGCATTTCCACCATTCCGGAACCGAAAAAACTTCTGACTGCCCCGTTCGAATGATCATAACGGGTCCGGCTGTCGTCGGTGGGATGCAATCTTGGCATAAATTAGTATTCGCTTTTATCTTCCTAACCGGTAAATATAGAAAAATGAGCAAAGCCGAAAATCAGATACTGGTCATCTTTGGTGCTTCCGGAGATTTAACAAAACGGA
This sequence comes from Bacteroidales bacterium, assembly GCA_038330665.1. GTDB lineage: Bacteria > Bacteroidota > Bacteroidia > Bacteroidales > UBA12481 > UBA12481. The sequence continues at coordinate 13,913 of JBBQOG010000028.1, read as the reverse complement.
AGTTGATTCCTGCACTTTTTTCACTGAATGTGCAGGATTTACTACCTGAAAAATTTGCCATCATCGGCGTAAGTCGCTCTGAACTAACCGATGAGAGCTTCCGCCAATCGATGCAGGATGGAATAAATAAATTTTCGGACGAAAAATCATCCAATAATATCAAGGATTTTCTGGAGCGCATCCATTACCAAAGTGTGGACGCGGAGGATCCCGAAAGTTTTATCCGGTTAAAGAACAGGCTCTCGGAGATTCAAAAATCCAAAGAAATTCCGGCCAATATCATTTTCTACCTCTCAACGCCACCGAGCTTGTACGGGTTGATCCCGAAAAATCTGGCAATCAACCACCTGAATGACCAGTCTGACGGGTGGAAACGGATCATCATTGAAAAACCCTTTGGATATGACCTGCAGAGTGCCATCGAACTGAACCATTCGCTGCAATTGGATTGGCTGGAAAACCAGCTATATCGGATCGACCATTATCTGGGCAAAGAAACGGTACAGAATGTTTTGGTGACCCGATTTACCAATGGAATTTTTGAACCATTGTGGAACCGCAACTATATTCATCATGTGGAGATTACCTCTGCCGAAAGCATCGGGGTGGAAAAACGGGGAGGTTATTATGAGGGATCGGGTGCGCTTCGCGACATGATCCAGAACCACTTGCTGCAGATAGTGGGGTTGATTGCCATGGAACCTCCGGCATCACTCACTTCCGATGCCATCCGGAACGAAACCGTGAAGGTGCTGCAGTCCATCCGGCCCTACACAACGGAAAATATCCTGCATTCGGCCATCCGTGGTCAGTACCTGGCATCCACCATTAAGGGTGAAAAAATTATAGGATATCGCGCCGAGACAGGGGTCAACCCGGAATCGAAAACCGAAACGTATGCAGCCTTGAAATTTTACATCGACAACTGGCGCTGGGGAGGAGTTCCATTTTACATCCGCACCGGCAAGCGGTTACCGACCCGGGTTACTGAGGCGGTGATACACTTTAAGCAGACCCCCCATTACCTGTTTGCAAAAAAAGAAGCTAACGAAACACATAACCAACTAGTTATCAGAATTCAACCTGATGAGGGCATTCTTCTGAAATTTGGAATGAAGATGCCGGGTGCCGGATTTGAGGTGGAAACTGTAAACATGGATTTTCATTATTCCGACCTGTCGATCGCAAGAATTCCGCAGGCATATGAACGATTGCTCCTCGACAGCATGACCGGAGATTCCACCCTGTTTGCCAGGGGAGATGCAGTGATGGCGGCCTGGAAATTTCTGGATCCGGTACTGCAGGAGTGGAAAAACAATCCCTGTGTTCCCGTATACGGCTATCCTTCCGGCACGTGGGGACCTGAACGGGCCGACGACCTGATCGAAGAAGCCAACATGACCTGGCGCTATCCCTGTAAGAATTTATCAGACGATGGTATCTATTGTAAACTGTAATTGAACCAATAATATTCTATAGTAATGAACCCGGTAATTAAGATTTTTCCGTCGGTGGAGCGAATGGCCGACTTTATTGTCGAACATATTTTTGATTTGGTCCGGTGTAAAAAAACCGACCAGTATTATACCATTGCCTTGTCGGGAGGTTCAACTCCCAAGGCCATTTTCAAGATAATCGCTGAACAATACAATAATAAGATCGACTGGTCCAAAATATTGATTTTCTGGAGCGATGAAAGATGTGTACCCCCAACCCATGAAGAGAGCAATTATGGCATGGCCCGTGAATACCTGTTTCAGCACCTGTTCTTGCCAGAGCTGAACATCCTCAGGATCAAGGGGGAAGACAATCCGGAGGAGGAGGCAGCACGATATTCCGCCCTTACCGACCGGATGCTCAGGCATAAAAACGAGATTCCCCAGTTCGACCTGATACTGTTGGGATTGGGAGAAGACGGTCATACGGCTTCGATTTTCCCCTCGAATATCAAACTTTTCGATTCCGAAAAACTGTTCGTACCCAGCGAACATCCGGAAACCAAACAAATCAGGATCACCGCTACCGGCAAGCTCATTAATAATGCCAGTGAGGTATTCTTTATCGTCACCGGGAGTCCGAAATCGGCGAAGGTTGCCCAGATACTCAACAAAAAAGAGGGCTGGAAGGATTTGCCAGCCTCCCAGGTGAACTTATCCGAAGGAACCCTTTACTGGCTTATGGATGAAGCGGCATCCACGGGTCTGAACACGGCATAAATTCAGTATGTTTATGCCTGCGGCAAAATACCTATCCGGGTGAACAACCGGAGAGCGACTGTCCGCTTGGATTCCAACTGGTAATTATCTCATCAATAAATCAATAAATCAACACTTCATGAACCGCCTCCTCCTCACACTGACCACCATACTCCTCCTGGCTTCTTGCCAGCCGATCACCTTCAACCGTGACCTTTCGGGGACCTGGAAATATCGTATCGATTCATTGGATGAGGGAGTGGATCAGAAATGGTTTACAGAAGCTTTTCCGTCCGACACGCTGCACCTGCCGGGTTCATTGGCAGAGAACGGGAAAGGGTTTCCTGTTGGAGTTCAGACCCGATGGACCGGACAGGTTGTTGACCAGTCGTGGTATACGGCAGATAAATATGAAAAATACCGGAAACCGGGTAATATTAAAATCCCCTTCTGGCTCCAGCCGGATCTGTATTATGTCGGTGCAGCCTGGTACCAGCGGGAAATCCGTATCCCATCAGCCTGGAAGGACGAGCGCATAGTGCTCACGCTTGAAAGGTGCCATTGGGAATCCTCTTTATGGATCGACGGAAAGTTTGCCGGAAAACAGAACAGCCTCGCTACTCCCCACCGTTACGACCTTTCCAAACTCGCCAAACCCGGATCGCACCTGATCACCATCCGGATCGACAACCGCATGATTGTGGACGTCGGGGAAAATGCGCACAGCGTTTCCGATCATACCCAATCGAACTGGAACGGTATTGTGGGAAAAATGACCATCGAGGCACTTCCGGTGGTGAGCCTTGGGAATATCAGGCTCTATCCGGATATTGCCAATAAAGTGGTCAAAGTGGTGGGAGGTATCGAAAATAATTCATCTTCAACCGAAGAGATTTCGCTTGAGCTGGTGGTCAAGCCTTACGGCAAACCGGAAAATTCTCTTAGTCCATTCCGGATGATCAAAGAGATCCCTGCCGGCAGCGAGGCTTTTGAGGTATACTATCCGATGGGTGAGGATTGCTCCTATTGGGATGAATTCTCCCCCAATGTGTATGATATGAAGGTCAAACTGACCCTGAAAAAGACCAAAGATGTTCAGGTTTCAGATATTTTGTTTGGCATGCGGGAATTCAGGGATCAGGGAACACGCTTTAGTATTAACGGGCGCCCGACGTTTCTGCGTGGCACACTCGAATGCGCGATATTCCCCAAAACCGGCTATCCTGCACTTAAAGTCGAAGAATGGCAGCGGATATTCCGGATCATCAAGGAACACGGTTTGAACCACATGCGTTTTCACTCCTGGTGCCCTCCTGACGCCGCTTTCATGGCTGCTGATATCGAGGGGATTTACCTGTATGTGGAGTGCGGTGCCTGGACCGATGTCGGTACCGGCAACACATTCGACGATTGGTTATACGCGGAGAGCGAACGCATCGTGAATGAGTATGGCAACCATCCGTCATTCGTAATGATGTCATACGGAAATGAACCCGGCGGCAGCAATCAGGTAGCCTTTCTCGATGAATTTGTATCTTACTGGAAAAAGAAGGATAACCGGAGGGTTTATACTTCGGCATCAGGTTGGCCTTCGGTCCCGTCGCTCGATTTTTATTGTACGCCCAACCCAAGAATCCAGGGCTGGGGTCAGGGTCTCAATAGCATCATCAATGCGCAGCCCCCTCAAACCGCCTATGATTTCAGGGATATCCTCACCAACCATTTCCCCGGAAAACCGGTAGTCAGTCACGAAATCGGACAGTGGTGCGTCTATCCGGATTTTAAAGAAATGGTGCAATATACGGGTGTGCTTAAACCAAAGAATTTTGAAATCTTCAAGGAAACCCTGGAAGCCAATCATCTGGGGCAACTGGCCGACTCCTTCCTACTGGCATCGGGTAAACTTCAGGCTCTTTGTTATAAGGCTGATATCGAAGCCGCTTTGCGAACGCCCGGAATGGCCGGATTCCAGTTGCTCGATCTACATGACTTTCCCGGTCAGGGAACTGCGCTGGTGGGAGTATTGAACCCATTCTGGGAGCAAAAGGGTTACATCACGCCGGCGGAATATAGTGAATTCTGTAATTCCGTGGTACCCCTGGCACGGATGAAAAAGCTGGTACTGAATTCAAATGAAACTTTCCTGGCCGAAATTGAAATTGCCAATTACGGGCCCGGGGAGATAAAAGAAGTCGCAGGACCAATCAGAATTTTGAATGCTGAATCTAAAGTGGAAATGGAGACTACCTGGTCGGCGGCGGAAATACCAACCGGGACCAATACCGTAGTTGGGAATATTGAATGGCCATTGGCTGGGATCACTGTTGCATCGAAATTCACCTTGGAGGTTCGCGTCGGCAATCGGACTAATCATTGGGATTTCTGGGTATATCCTATGAATCCGGCGAAAGCACCAATTCCTGTATTTTCGTCCGTCACGCCACAGCTGACAAAATTGCTGGAGCAAGGCGGATCGGCCATCCTTAGCCTGGGTCCTGATGGGGTGGCTCCTGATAAGGGCGGCAATATCGCCCTCGGGTTCTCGAGCATCTTTTGGAACACGGCCTGGACCCGTGGTCAGGCCCCTCATACCCTGGGTATATTATGCAACCCCGCGCATCCGGCGCTGAAAGACTTCCCGACCGAATATTACAGCACCTTCCAGTGGTGGGATATCCTTTCGCAGGCAAAACCATTGGTTATCGACGGATTGGACCCGGCTCCTGAACCAATCGTTCGCATTATTGACGACTGGTTTACCAACCGCAGTCTGGGATTGGTTATCGAGGCAAAGGTGGGAAATGGGAAACTCCTCATCACGGGATCCGATCTTATAAAGAATCTGGATAAGCGACCAGCCTCCAGACAGTTATTGTATAGCTTAATGCAGTACGCATCTTCAAAAGCTTTTGAGCCAAAGAACAGCTTGAGTGTTGTGCAAGTTAAAGAGTACCAAAAAAGGTAGTTGGCGGAGGATTAATGAATATTGCTTTTACCTTTGCCGACTTAAATTCTTTGACTCATGACGGGTTCATTTTCCAAAGTTACGGTCTTTCGGGCGGGGTCTATTCTGTCATTACTGTTATTTGTTCCGCTGGCTACCTTCGCATCCGCTCCTGGAACGATTCCGTCATTGGGTCCGGTACGGATTGAGTTCATCATTTTTGCGCTGACGTTGCTGGGAGTGGCGGTTTTCCATAATAAAACCATGCAGGTGGCACTAACCGGCCTGGTTACCGTTTTGATCTTCAAATTTATATTCGATCCTTCCTTTAACCTGGCGGAACATATCATAGGTACCCAAACCCGTGAAGGCGAGTGGCGAACCTTGTTGAACCTGCTTGGATTGCTGTTCGGTTTTGCCATTCTGGCCCAACATTTTGCCGAATCCAGACTGCCCGACGTACTTCCGAATTATCTTCCTAACGGATGGCTGGGCGGACTGGTCCTGTTGCTGATCGTTATGGTCATCTCCTCATTCCTGGATAATATCGCCGCTGCGATGATCGGCGGAACACTGGCCATGGTCCTATATCGAGGAAAGGTTCATCTCGGATTTCTTGCAGCCATCATTGCAGCCAGCAATGCCGGTGGCGCCGGTTCGGTGGTGGGCGATACCACCACTACCCTGATGTGGATCGACGGCGTGAACCCCGCATGGGTTTTGCATGCTTATATCGGTTCGGCGTTTGCCTTTTTGATTTTCGGGACCATTGCATCCCGTCAACAACACAAATACCATCCCATCCAGGCGCATAATGAGGCAGGCATCCGTGTGGACAAGGGCAAGCTGGTGATTGTCTTCCTTATACTGGTGGGCGCGATTCTATCAAACTATCTCCTGGATTTTCCGGCAGTCGGTGTTTGGATTGCTATCCTGATAGGAGCCACCTTCCGGAAAACACCGTGGCACGAAATGAAGAATGCCTGGCGTGGCACAATATTCCTGATGTCGCTGGTGACCATAGCCTCTTTGATGCCCGTGGATGAACTTCCGGGGGCCTCGTGGACCACCTCCATGGGAATGGGGTTTGTATCAGCCATTTTTGACAATATTCCGCTGACCAAACTTTGCCTGGAACAGGGCGGTTATGATTGGGGAATTTTATCGTTTGCCGTAGGGTTCGGAGGATCAATGATCTGGTTCGGCTCATCGGCAGGTGTAGCCCTCTCAAATCTCTATCCGGAAGCCAAAAACACTTTCAATTACCTGAAAAAAGGCTGGCACGTAGCACTGGCCTACGTTCTTGGGTTTCTGCTCATGCTGCTGATCGTCGGCTGGAATCCTCATCCATCCTATAAAAATTCAGCGCTAAAAGTTTCTAAAGAAAGGATTAAAGAGTAACTTACAGCCTATCCTATTTTTGGCGGACCGCAGTTAACTCTTTATTAATCTATACATTATGGCTAAAGGTTTTATTAGGCGTATCTTGTTACCGAAGGAAGATAAATTTTTTCCCATGTTCGAGGATCTTGCGGAGCTGATCTCAAAAGCTGCCCATATCCTGGCAGGGATCATTGACCATGAGGAACCCGCAAAACAAGTTGATGCTTTTAAGGAAATTAAAGCATTAGAAACCAAGGCTGACGAAATTGTCCATCAGGTTTTCGACCTGCTTGACAGCTCCTTTATCACTCCCTTCGACCGGGAGGACATCCAGCGACTCACCTCCAAAATGGATGATGTATTGGATAGTATTCATGCATGTAGCCAGTTGATTAAACTATATAAACCAAAAAAATTGTTGCCCCAGTTCCGCGAATTAAGCTTGGTGGTAACCCGGGGATGCCAGCAGATGCGGGTGGCAGTAATGGAACTGCACAACCTGAAGGAACCGTTAAAAATAAATGACGCTTGTATAAAAATAAATGAACTCGAGAATATTGCTGACGATATTTACCACCAACTGATCTCAGAGTTGTTTGATACAGAAACCGACCCGATAGAGCTGATAAAAAATAAGGAGATTCTGGAAACCTTAGAATCAACCACCGACCGTATTGAGGATGTTTCTGATATCCTGAAAACGATAATAATTAAATCGGCCTAAACTCCAATATGCCAACTCTGATCCTCGTCATCATTGCCGTTGCGCTGTTTTTCGATTTCATGAATGGCCGTAATGATGCGGCCAATTCCATTGCCACCGTAGTTTCGACAAGGGTGCTCACGCCGTTTGTCGGAGTTTTGTGGGCTGCATTCTGGAACTTCGCGGCTCTTTTTATTTTCGGTGTACACGTGGCAACAACCGTTGGAAAAGGCATTATCGAATCCTCGGCCATCAATGAATATGTTATTCTTACTGCCTTGGTTTCAGCGATCATCTGGGTTTGGACCTGCCAGCACTATGGATTGCCCAATAGCGTATCTCACGCGCTCATAGGGGGATTGATCGGCCCGGCCCTTTTAATCGGCGGGATCAGTTCCCTCGTTGCTTCCGGAATTATTAAAGTCGCTGCTTTTATCGTGATTGCCCCGGTATTCGGTGCTGTACTCGGATATTTAGTTATGTCGGCAACGATGTGGGCGTTCCGGAAAACACATCCCCGAAAGGTTGACTCCGGGTTCAGGATCATGCAGCTCGTATCATCCGCAGTTTTCAGTTTAGGACATGGCAGCAACGATGCTCAGAAAACCATCGGAATCATCACCATTTTATTGTTCAGTACCGGCCAGCTGGGTGCGGAATTCTACATCCCAACCTGGGTGATTTTCGCCAGTTATTCCACTATCGCCCTGGGAACTCTGGCTGGAGGAAAAAAGGTCATTAAAACACTTGGAACCTCACTCACTGACTTAAAACCGGTGCAGGGATTCTGTGCAGAAACCGCAGGAGCTATTTCAATCATTTTCGCTACCCTGGGCGGAGTGCCGGTCAGCACAACGCATACCATTACCGGTTCGATCATGGGTGTTGGTGTAGCCAAACGATTGAGTGCCGTGCGTTGGGGTGTCGCCAGTAACATCATCAAAGCATGGCTATTAACCATACCGGTAAATATTATTATCAGCGGTACAATCTATTATATTATCACTCATTTTATCCTTTAGGTCCCACCTGAATGAAGCGAAAATAAGTGTGCATGTATTCTTTTCTTATCTTTCAGACTTATAATCAGAACTCAATTCGAACTAATACACTTATAACCAACATAATATGGCAAACGGATTCATCAAAAAAATTTTAATCCCCAAAGAAGATAAGTTCTTTCCGCTATTTGAAGATATGGCTGACCTGATTACCAATGCCGCACAGGTATTAGCCCAAATCGTGGAAAGTGCACAACCTTCCTCCCAGAATGAACTTTTCCGGGAGATCAAAGACCTGGAAAAAAAAGCCGACGAAATTGCTCATGCCATTTTCGATGCGCTTGACACCACTTTTATCACCCCTTTCGACCGCGAAGATATTCACCAGCTCACCTCAAAAATGGATGATGTGCTGGACCATATCAACTCCGCAAGTCAAAAGATAAAACTCTACAAGCCCAAGAAGTTACTGCCACAGTTTAAGGAGATGGTCGTCATCATCATCCGGGGTTGTGAGCAAATCAAGGTAGCTTCACTGGAACTCCGCAACCTGAAAAAACCGGCCAAAATTTCGGATGCCTGTGTGAAAATAAATGAGCTGGAAAATGTCGCCGATGATATTTATCACCAGCTGCTCTCGGGCCTGTTTGAAGCGGAAACCGATGCAATTGAACTGATCAAGAATAAAGAAATTCTGGAAACTCTGGAAATGGCATCCGATTCAATTGAAGATGTCTCAGATATTCTGAAAACCATCATTATTAAATCAGCCTAATCCAAAAGCATGTCCTTTCTCGTCATTATCATTATCATCATTGCATTGGGTTTTGATTTTCTCAATGGAATGAACGATGCCGCGAACTCCATCGCAACCGTGGTTTCGACAAAAGTTTTAACACCCACACAAGGAGTGGCATGGGCGGCATTCTGGAATTTTGCCGCCGTGTTTATTTTTGGTGTTCATGTGGCAAAAACCATCGGCAAAGGTATCGTGGATGCCAATATTGTGAATGAATACGTAATCCTGGCGGCATTGCTCGGTGCCATCATCTGGGTATTTACCTGTACTCACTTCGGTCTTCCAATCTCCGTTTCCCATTCGCTGATTGGTGGTCTGGTAGGACCGGCCTTGCTTATAGGCGGAACCAAGGCGCTCATCAGCACCGGTCTGATAAAAGTTACCCTCTTCATTTTTCTTTCGCCGATTATCGGATTTTTTCTGGGATACCTGATCATGATTGCCACCATGTGGATATTCCGAAATCGATCGCCCCGCAAGGTGGATGGCATTTTTCGAACCATGCAGCTGCTCTCATCGGCCGTTTTCAGTTTAGGCCACGGAAGTAATGATGCACAGAAAACCATCGGTATCATCACCATTCTGCTTTTCAGCACCGGGTACCTCCAGGGTGACTTTCATGTACCGACCTGGGTTATCTTTCTGAGCTACACCACCATAGGACTTGGAACACTGGCCGGTGGATGGAAAGTAATCAAGACTCTGGGCACCAGCCTTACCCACCTGAAGCCTGTTCAGGGTTTTTGTGCGGAAACTGCCGGTGCCCTGACCGTCATTGGCAGCACGCTGGGCGGAATTCCCGTAAGTACCACCCATACCATTACCGGATCCATCATGGGTGTGGGATCTGTAAAACGACTCAGTGCGGTGCGTTGGGGAGTTGCCGGAAATATTGTACTGGCCTGGGTTCTGACGATTCCGGCCACCGTTCTGCTCAGTGGAGGAGTATATTTAATCATTAATCTGATTGTTAAGTAATTTTTGAGCTTCCGCGAACTAATATACTGCCTGAATAATAGGCGATCAAATTGCATTTCCATGAAAACAAAAGCTATTCTCATCGGTCTTTTCATCCTGTCTGTCGCATTTTCGTGTCAGAACGAATCCCAAAAAAATACCATGGACAATCCGCTACTTACTGAATTTAACACCCCGTTCGGCGCTCCTCCGTTTAACCTGATCCAGGCACATCACTATATGCCGGCGTTTAAACTCGGAATGGCCGAGCACATGAAGGAAGTGGAGGCCATTATCAACAGTACGGAAGAACCGACCTTTGAAAATACCATCGGGGCCCTCGATAAAAGTGGAGAGCTGCTGGCCCGGGTTTCGAGAGTTTTCTTCGGCCTGGCGGAAGCCAATACCAATGACTCGCTCCAGGCGATACAGGTGGAAATTTCACCTGAGCTTTCCGCTCACAGCGATGCCATCAGCTTGAACCCCAAACTATTCGCCCGGATTAAATCGGTTTACGAAAACCAGCAGAAATTTAATCTGGATGAAGCACAAACCTATATCCTCGAAAACCTGTACAAAGGATTCGTTCGGAATGGTGCCAACCTCGATCCGGAAAAGCAGGAACAATTGAAAAAACTGAATTCCGAATTATCGGTACTTACGGTAAAATTCGACCAGAATGTGATGTCGGAAACCAATGATTTCAAATTGGTTATCGATAAAAAAGAAGATCTTGCGGGACTGTCGGAAGGCTCCATTGCAGCTGCTGCCGATGCCGCCAAAGCTGCCGGGCTGGAGGGGAAATGGGTGTTTACTGCAACCCGTCCGAGCATGACTCCATTTCTGCAATATGCGGAGAACCGCGAACTCCGGAAGAAATTGTATGATGGATATCTTAACCGCGGAAACAATGGTAACGACAAGGACAATAACACTACCCTGGCCAGGATCATCAGCCTGCGTGCACAGCGGGCCCAACTCCTGGGATATAAAACCCATGCACATATCGTGCTTGAGCCCCGGATGGCAAAGGTTCCGGAAAATGTTTTCGCTCTGCTCGACAAGATATGGGCCGCTGCCATTCCCGCAGCCATCCGCGACCGGGATGAAATGCAGCAGATCATCGATCAGGAAGGCGGAAAATTCAAACTCGCCAGCAGCGATTGGTGGTTTTATGCCGAGAAGCTGCGCAAGGCCAAATATGACCTGGATGAAAATGAGCTTCGCCCCTATTTTAAACTGGAAAATGTACGGGATGGCGCATTTGATGTCGCGAATAAATTATATGGAATCACTTTTACCGAAATCAAGGATATTCCAAAACCGAGCGATGAAGCTTTGGCGTATGAGGTAAAAGAGGCCGACGGCTCCCATATCGGCGTGTTGTACATGGATCTATTTCCGCGGGCCAGCAAGCAGCAGGGAGCCTGGTGCGGAGCGTACCGCGAGCATTGGGTTAAGGACGGAAAGGAGATCACTCCGGTGGTTACCATGGTCGGAAACTTCACCCGTCCGGTTGGCAATAAACCTGCACTAATCAGTCTGGATGAGGCCCGGACCCATTTCCATGAGTTCGGCCATGCACTGGAAGGACTTTTTGCCGATAATAAAATGAGTACCACCTTTATCGCACAGGACTTTGTGGAATTACCCAGCCAGATTATGGAACACTGGTGCACCGAACCGGTGGTCCTGAAAGCCTATGCCAAACAGTATGAGACCGGGGAGCCGATGCCCGATGCGCTCATTTCTAAAATGAACAATGCCGGTCATTTTAACCAGGGCTTTGTTTCAACTGAATTTCTTGCAGCCTGTTACCTGGATATGGCTTTTCACACCCAAACCGACACCGCACTGCTGGATATCGGAAAATTTGAAGCCGATTTCCTTACCGGCAAAGGACTGATACCCGAAATCAAACCCCGGTACCGGAGCACCTATTTTATTCACATCACCGGTGGCTATGATGCCGGGTATTACAGCTATGAGTGGGCAGCTGTGCTGGATAACGATGCCTTCCAGGCCTTCCGTGAAAACGGATTGTTCGACCGGACTACGGCCCAGTCATTCCGCGATCACATTTTATCAAAAGATGGAACGGTGGACCCGAACAAAATGTTCTTCAACTTCAGGGGCCGCCAGCCGGATATTACCCCGCTGATGCGCAACCGTGGCTTCCTAAAATAGACGCAGGACCGGAAGTGATTTCTTACGGTGATTACTTATATTTGTGTAGAAGTTAATCTGACCCCGTGAGCATAAGCCTCAATCTATTCTTCAATCTGTCTCTTCTGGTGGCGATTAGCGTCATCTCAGCCTTTATTACTGATAAAACCCGGAATAGGAAGCTCCTTTATCCTGTTCTGCAGGGGCTGCTTTTCGGAGCAACTGCGATGATTGGAATTCACTTTCCAGTGGTCCTCTCACCGGGAGTGATCTTCGACGGTCGGTCGGTTGTTTTAAGCATCTGCGGACTCTTCTTTGGCCCGGTATCCGGGGCTATTGCAGCGGCCATGGCAATCATCATGCGGATTGCTTTAGGCGGTGGCGGCACGATGATGGGGATTCTGGTGATCCTGTCTTCCGTGTCGATCGGCGTGTTCTTCTACTACCGATGGGGAAAAAATCAAACGAAGCTGAATTTCCTGAAATTATATATGATGGGAATTCTGGTGCATGTCGTGATGATTGGCCTGATGCTGACACTACCCTGGGAGGTGGCGATGAACTCACTTCGCAAGTTCAGCCTGCCGGTGTTAACCCTCTACCCGCTGGCCACCCTGATTATCGGGAAAATCCTGGAAGATAATTTTGACCGCATACGGGCACACAAAGAACTGGTCCTGCAAAAGGAACGTGCCGAACTCTCGAATAGTCTGAAAGATATATTTATTGCAACCATCTCCCATGAGATCCGAACGCCACTGAATGCTATTCTTGGATTTGCCAGCATCATCGAGGACGAAGCTTCCGACCGGTTTACCGAAGATGAAAAAGTCTATTTTCAGCGCATCAACCAATCAGGTTTACGGCTTACCCGCACGGTCGACGAAATACTGAATTACTCACGATTGCTGGTCAAGGATCTGAAATTGAAACTGATCAGCATTGATATACCGCTGCTGACCGAAAAACTGATCAGGGAAGGGAAGTTTAATCATCCCAATCACCCTGCCCTCGTCGTTTTCGACAATTCAGCAGGGGCTTTTACGATGGATCTCGACGAGTTCTGTCTCCGCACCACCCTCTCGCAACTTCTGGATAATGCATTTAAATACACCGAATCCGGAACCATCACCGTCAAGATATTCCATGACAAATACGGCCGGATCTGCATCAGTATAAGCGACATGGGGATCGGCATTTCAGAAGAATTCATGAATAAAATATTTGAACCCTATTCCCAGGAAGCCACCGGATATACCCGTAGATATGAAGGAATCGGACTGGGCCTTTCCATTGTGAAAAGACTTTGCGAGATCATGAAGGCGGAAATCAGCGTGGAAAGCCAGAAGGGCATCGGATCTTGTTTCACGGTCACCTTTCACGCCTGAGGTCACCCTTCGGTTGACCGCCGGTAAGCCATCACAAACCGTATTTCAGTGTAGCTAAAATCCTCACCCAACTTTTCCTTTAGCGGCGAAAGTGCCGTGGTATCCAACTCATTGGCCATGTCAAGAATTTTGGCAACTTTTCCCGTTGCCACCAACCGGGTAATATCAACCATTCCCTTTTCAAGATACGGCAAAAGATGCCCTTCGATGGTTGAAACCACAAGCCCCCGCTCAAATGCGATGCTCTTAACACTTTTACCCTCTTTTAACATCTCATAGGTAACCTTATCGCTGCGTGGCTTCTTTCCTTTCTTATCGGGCGATCGCGGATCGCCCCTGCGGGTGCCATCCTTTTTATCGGGCGATCGCGGATCGCC
>JBBQOG010000027.1:0-15912 GCA_038330665.1 Bacteroidales bacterium | reverse complement strand
GGCTGATCAAAACGATCACCGGTACCCCCATCATACAGATAGGTACGGCCGAATTTAGGTATACCGGCCTTTTCAGTGTAAGATGATATTTCATCAAGCGTGGCACCGTCGAAAATCGGACTGGCGAATTTCAATCCCAGTTCCTTTCCGGCCCAACCCAGCACCGTTTCGTAAATCTGTCCGAGGTTCATACGGGAAGGCACACCCAGCGGATTTAAAACAATATCCACCGGAGTTCCGTCTTCCAGGAAAGGCATGTCTTCCTGACGAACGATTTTTGCCACAATCCCTTTGTTACCGTGGCGACCGGCCATTTTGTCCCCTACTGTCAGCTTGCGCTTCTTGGCAATTGACACTTTAGCCAGCTGTACAATACCGGCGGGAAGTTCATCCCCGATGGTCACATTATACTTCTTCCGGCGATAATCACCTTCAAGCTCCTTGTATTTAATCAGATAATTCTGCAAAAGCTCTCTGATGGTGTCATTTTTATCCTTGTCGGTGGTCCACTTATTCGGGTTCACCTGGAGGAAATCAATTGCCTGCAATATTCTCAGTGAAAACTTGGTTCCCTTGGATACAATGTCTTCATTCAGATAGTTCTTAACTCCCTGTGAAGCTTTACCATTGATCAGGTTAAATAATTTATCCACCAAAATATTGGAAAGGTCATCCACCTGACGTTTAAATTCCTGTTCGAATTTATCGATCAGTGTTTTTTCAGCCGCCCGGATTTTCCTGTCCTTCATACTCTTCGAAAAGAGTTTTTTATCGATCACAATACCATGGAGCGAGGGACCGGCCTTCAAACTGGCATCCTTCACGTCACCGGCCTTATCACCGAAAATCGCACGGAGGAGTTTCTCTTCCGGCGAAGGATCGGACTCACCTTTCGGAGTGATCTTACCAATGAGGATATCGCCTGGTCGGACTTCAGCACCCACACGGATCAAACCGTTTTCGTCGAGATTACGGGTTGCTTCCTCACTGACGTTTGGTATATCGGCAGTAAGCTCTTCCAAACCCCTCTTGGTATCACGAACTTCTAAAAGATACTCATCAATGTGCACGGAGCTAAATAGGTCCTCACGGACTACGCGTTCCGAAATCACGATAGCATCCTCGAAGTTGTACCCTTTCCAGGGCATGAAAGCAACCTTCAGGTTCCGTCCCAGCGCCAGCTCGCCGGCATTGGTCGAATATCCTTCGGTCAGAATCTGCTCCTTAACTACGCGGTCACCTTTTCTGACAACCGGTTTCAGGTTTATTGTTGTATTCTGGTTGGTCTTATTGAATTTCGGCAGGATGTAGGTTTTTACCTCATTATCGAACCTGACAAACTTCTGATGCTCATCGCGGTCATACTTAACCACAATGCGTTCCGCATCCGCATATTCAATGATTCCATTTTCTTCAGCCGTAAAATGGATACGACTATCCTGGATCACATCGCCTTCAATCCCGGTACCCACAATCGGGGCCTCAGGATTTACCAGCGGAACGGCTTGTCGCATCATGTTCGATCCCATCAGGGCACGGTTGGCATCGTCATGTTCCAGGAAAGGAATCAGCGAAGCGGCGATCGAAGCAATCTGGTTAGGCGCTACGTCCATCAGTTGAATTTCTTCCGGTGCAGCAATCGGGAAGTCACCCTCAAACCTGGATTTGATACGGGTATTCACGAATCTGCCCTCGTCATTCAAAACAGCATTTGCCTGTGCAATGATCTGACCTTCTTCTTCCTCAGCGGTAAGATAAACCAGTCCTTCATTAGTCAGGTCAACTGTCCCGGAAGTGACTTTGCGGTATGGGGTCTCGATGAAGCCCAGTTCATTAACCTTGGCATACACGCAGAGCGAGGAAATCAGACCGATGTTCGGTCCTTCAGGTGTTTCAATCGGGCACAAACGGCCATAGTGTGTATAGTGAACGTCACGAACCTCAAACCCGGCACGCTCTCTCGAGAGTCCGCCCGGTCCCAGTGCCGACATGCGGCGCTTGTGGGTCATCTCGGCTAACGGGTTCGTTTGATCCATGAACTGCGACAGTGCATTGGTTCCGAAGAAGGAATTGATGACCGAGGAAAGGGTTTTGGAGTTAATCAGGTCAATCGGAGTGAAAACCTCGTTATCCCTGACGTTCATTCTTTCCCGGATCGTTCTTGACATCCTGGCCAAACCGACGCCGAACTGTGCATACAATTGTTCGCCAACTGTACGGACACGGCGGTTGCTCAGGTGATCAATATCATCCACATCGGCTTTTGAGTTGATCAGCTGGATCAGGTATTTAATGATGCTGATAATATCCTGTTTCGTCAGGATCTTCACATCCATTCCAATATCCAGACCTAATTTCTTGTTGATCCGGTAACGACCGACGTCGCCAAGATCATATCGTTTATCAGAAAAGAACAATTTATCGATCACATCCCTTGCAGTCGCATCATCTGGTGGATCAGCATTTCTCAACTGCCTGTAAATGTGGATAACCGCTTCCTTTTCAGAGTTACACGGGTCCTTTTGAAGGGTATTATAGATGATGGCAAAATCCGAGAGGTTGGTATCTTCCTTATGCAGAAGAATAGACTTTGCTCCGGATTCAACGATAGCATCGACATGGTCATTATCCAGAACGGTTTCCCGGTCCACAATAATTTCATTTCGCTCGATTGACACAACTTCCCCGGTATCTTCATCTACGAAATCTTCAATCCATGACTTCAGGACGCGGGCGGCGAGTTTCCGGCCGATCACCTTCTTCAGTGCGGCTTTTGATACTTTTATCTCGTCGGCCAGGTCAAATATTTCAAGAATATCACGGTCAGCTTCGTAACCGATTGCCCTTAAGAGAGTGGTAACCGGCAATTTCTTTTTACGATCGATATAGGCATACATGACATTGTTAATGTCTGTAGCGAATTCAATCCACGAACCTCTGAATGGGATTACCCGGGCAGAATATAACTTACTGCCGTTGGCATGCGTGCTCTGGCCGAAGAAAACTCCGGGAGAACGATGCAGCTGTGAAACCACCACGCGTTCCGCGCCATTGATCACAAAAGTGCCTCTTCTGGTCATGTAGGGAACGGTACCCAGGTAAACATCCTGGATAACCATGTCAAAATCCTCATGCTCAGGGTCAGTACAATACAATTTAAGTTTTGCCTTTAGCGGTACGCTATAGGTGAGGCCGCGCTCGATGCACTCCTCAATTGTGTATCTGGGGGGGTCGATATAGTAACCCAGAAATTCCAGGACGAAATTATTCCGTGTATCGGTAATCGGAAAATTTTCCTGGAAGACCTTATAAAGGCCTTCATTTTTTCTTAGCTCTGGAGTCGTTTCCAGCTGGAAAAATTCGGTAAAGGATTTTACCTGAACCTCCAGAAAATCAGGATATTTTAGCTGACTTTTTGTGGAACCAAAATTGATTCGCTGTGTGCTTGTTTGTACCATCGACCAAAGAAAAATTAGTTAAAGCGGGTATTGGGAACAACAGCAAAAAGGCTTAGAATCCCGATTACCGGGATTCTAAACCTTGAGAAGCGGGTATGGAAGAATCGTTCTTACTTAATTTCAACTTCAGCTCCTGCTTCAATAAGTTGTGCCTTTAAGGCTTCTGCTTCTTCCTTCGTTACTTTTTCTTTCACTGCTTTCGGAGCAGCATCAACCAATTCTTTGGATTCTTTCAGACCGAGACCGGTGAGTTCCTTAACCAGTTTCACAACTGCAAGTTTCGCACCACCCGGAGCTTTCAGAATCACATCAAATTCAGTTTTTTCGACCACAACCGGACCATCGTCTGAGGCAGCCGGACCGGCAAAGGCAACTGCAGCAGCAGCGGGTTCAATGCCATATTCGTTTTTAAGGATACCAGCCAGTTCGTTGACGTCCTTAACGGTTAGGTTAACCAATTCTTCAGCGAGCTTTTTTAAATCAGCCATTTTACTATAATTTTTACAAATGGATTCAACAATAAATTAATCTTCTTTTTCAGACAGTGTTTTTACCAAACCTGCCAAAATATGTTTACCGGACTGGAGTGAGCCCATCACATTATTCATCGGCGACTGCAACTGAGCAATCACGTCAGCAATAAGTTCCTGACGACTCTTGACGGCCATTAATTGGTCGATAAGATTATCTCCAACGTATACACATTCTTCAACATAGGCACCTTTGAGTTCCGGTTTCTTGTGCTTCTTGCGGAAGCTCTTGATCATCTTTGCCGGCTTGTTGCCGATGTCAGAGATCATAATGGACGTAGGCCCATTCAAAACCGGATATAAATCCTCATAATTGCCATTGGCGCGTTCCAAAGCCTTTTGCAGGAGGGTGTTTTTTACCACAAACAACTTCACATCCTCTTTAAAACAAATTCTCCTTAAGGCTACTGTATCACTAGCATTCAGTCCACCGATATCCGCAACATAAAAATGTTTTGCTTCATTAATTTCAGCGGTGAGCTGATCTACGATGACGTTTTTGTCTTCCCGTTTCATGATTTCTAATTTCTCATTTTAGGGTTAAGCGTCAATTGACCTGGGGTCAATCGGAATTCCAGGACTCATGGTACTTGACATGTAAATGCTTTTCACATAAGTTCCCTTCGCGGCGGACGGCTTCAGTTTGACGATTGTAGTCAGAAGTTCGCGGGCATTATCCGCAATCATTTCCGGTTCAAATGAAACTTTCCCGACACCCGCATGTACTATGCCGAATTTGTCCACCCGGAAGTCGATCTTACCTTTTTTTACATCGGTAATAGCTTTTCCAACTTCCATCGTTACGGTTCCGGTTTTAGGGTTCGGCATCAATCCGCGCGGACCGAGTATACGGCCGAGAGGTCCGATTTTTGCCATACAGGAGGGCATCGTAATAATCACGTCGATGTCTGTCCATCCTCCTTTGATCTTTTCGACAAAGTCGTCAAGACCAATGAAATCAGCTCCAGCTTCCTTGGCTTCAGCTTCTTTATCAGGGGTGACAAGTGCCAACACCCGGATAACCTTACCTGTACCATGAGGAAGTGTGACAACACCACGGACCATTTGATTGGCCTTCCTGGGATCAACCCCCAGACGAACATCAATATCCACAGAAGCATTAAACTTCGATGTGGTGACCTGTTTTACCAGGGCCGATGCCTCGTTAAGGGTATACAATTTCTCAACCTCGATTTTTCCGAGGACGAGCTTTCTATTCTTGGTCAGTTTAGCCATAATAACTCATTATTATAAGGCTGCATCACCTTTAATTGTTATTCCCATGCTTCGTGCAGTTCCTGCAATCATTTTCATTGCTGATTCAATAGTGAAGGCATTTAAATCCTCCATTTTTTCTTCAGCAATTTCACGAATCTGCTCCATTGTTACTGAAGCCACTTTTACACGATTGGGTTCGGCTGATCCTTTTTTAATCTTGGAAACTTCGATCAACTGAACAGCTGCTGGTGGGGTTTTTGTAACAAACTCGAAAGTTTTATCACTAAAAACCTTAATCACCACAGGAATAATTTTTCCGGCTTTGTCCTGAGTACGGGCATTGAATTGCTTGCAGAAGTCCATGATATTGACTCCTTTAGAACCCAACGCCGGTCCGACAGGAGGTGAAGGGTTTGCGGCCCCGCCCTTGATCTGCAATTTGATAATTCCCGTTACATCTTTTGCCATACGATTTCTAAAATTTAATATAAACACTCATACAAGTTCCGCAGTAGTAACTTCCTGCGAAGGAATTCGAATAGGGGGAAAACATGATTTTCAACCGGATCCCTGGAAGCGGGAACCAACCGAAATCCCTATTCTTTTTCGACCTGCATAAAACTGAGCTCCAAAGGTGTTTTTCGTCCAAAGATTTTGACGATAACTTTCAATTTCTTCTTCTCATTGTTCACTTCCTCAATCACGCCGGAGAAACTGTTAAATGGTCCATCAACCACCTTAACGGCTTCACCAACAAAGAAAGGAACATTCAGTTCTTCATCGGTTTCTGACAATTCATCAACCTTTCCTAAGATCCGGTTGACTTCCGACTGCCTCATCGGTACAGCGACACCTCCACGTTCTTCACCCAAAAAACCGATAACATTGGGCACATTTTTAAGAATGTGAGGTACTTCACCCACTAAAACCGCCTCGATCAATACATATCCGGGAAGGTAACTTCTCTCCTTGGATACTTTTTTCCCATTGCGGATCTGATAAATTTTTTCGGTAGGGATCAGAACTTGAGTAATATAATCCTGCAGGTTGTGATGAGCAATCTCGCTTTCGATATACTCTTTAACCTTCTTCTCCTTGCCGCCGATTGCTCTCAGGACATACCACTTCTTTTCGTTCTGACTCATTGTTCGTCCAGTTTAAAAAAACATGTTGTAAATGGCATGCATGATATTTCTGAACGAGAAATCCATAACCAGCACAATGGCTGCGATGATCAATGAGGCAGCTAAGACAACAATAGCTGAACTTTGCAGTTCAGGCCATGTCGGCCAACTGACCTTATGCACCAACTCATCGTACGATTCTTTAAAATAGGTCTTGATGTTCATTGCTTAAGCACTAGGCACGGATGGAGAGACTCGAACTCCCAACCTGCGGTTTTGGAGACCGCTGCTCTACCAATTGAGCTACATCCGTGTATGATAAAGATGATCCGGCTATTAACCGGATCATCCTCAATAAAAAACTACTTAATAATTTCGGTAACCTGGCCGGCACCAACTGTACGGCCTCCTTCGCGGATTGCGAAGCGAAGACCACGGTCGATAGCCACTGGCGTAATCAGGTGGATGGTAATCGTCAGGTTATCGCCTGGCATAACCATTTCAGTTCCTTCCGGAAGCATAATCTCTCCGGTCACATCCAGGGTCCTGATATAGAACTGCGGACGGTATTTGTTATGGAAAGGTGTATGGCGACCGCCTTCTTCCTTTTTCAGGATGTAAACTTCAGCCTTAACTTCAGTATGAGGTGTGATCGAACCTGGTTTTGCAATAACCTGTCCACGACGGATTTCTTCCTTGTCCACTCCACGGAGCAACAAACCTACGTTGTCGCCAGCTTCACCACGGTCCAGAATTTTCCGGAACATTTCAACACCGGTAACAATCGACTTGCGACCTTCACCCAGACCAATGATCTGAACTTCATCACCCGTGTTTACCACACCGGTTTCAATTCTTCCGGTAGCCACGGTTCCACGACCAGTGATCGAGAATACGTCTTCAACCGGCATCAGGAATGGCTTTTCAATAGCCCTCGGCGGGAGTTCAATCCAGGTATCCACAGCATCCATCAGCTCATAAACCTTCTCAACCCATTGTGGCTCATCATGCATGGCACCCAGAGCAGATCCGAAGATAACCGGAGTATTGTCACCATCAAATTTGTAGAAGGTCAACAATTCGCGGATTTCCATTTCAACCAGTTCCAACAATTCCGGATCGTCAACACTGTCACACTTATTGATGAAAACAACAATTCGCGGAACGTTTACCTGACGTGCCAGGAGGATGTGTTCGCGAGTTTGTGGCATAGGACCGTCTGTACCGGCAACAACCAAAATGGCACCGTCCATCTGGGCAGCACCGGTAACCATGTTTTTAACATAGTCAGCGTGTCCCGGACAGTCAACGTGTGCATAGTGGCGAAGCGCCGTTTGATACTCAACGTGAGCAGTATTAATGGTAATACCCCTCTCCTTTTCTTCAGGAGCGTTATCAATAGAATCAAAACTCTTAACGTCCGCGAATCCCTTTTTATGAAGGGCCATCGTAATAGCAGAAGTCAAAGTAGTTTTACCGTGGTCAACGTGGCCAATCGTACCGATATTGACGTGAGGTTTGTCCCTGTTAAATTTTTCCTTAGCCATGGCTACCTTTTTTTGTTCCGTTTATTTTACTTAATAATGATTACACCGTAATTTCTTCGAGCCAACTACGGGACTTGAACCCGTGACCTCGTCCTTACCAAGGACGCGCTCTACCAGCTGAGCTAAGTCGGCTAAACTCTGAGCGGGAAACGAGATTCGAACCCGCGACCCTTAGCTTGGAAGGCTAATGCTCTACCGCTGAGCTATTCCCGCCATTCAAAGTGGGGAGAGGAGGATTCGAACCTCCGAAGTCGTACGACAGCAGATTTACAGTCTGCCCCAGTTGGCCACTTTGGTATCTCCCCAAGCATCGTTTTACTAAATTTGAGCCAATGGAGGGATTCGAACCCCCGACCAGCTGATTACAAATCAGCTGCTCTGGCCAACTGAGCTACATTGGCAAATTCAGTCTCAAAACGTAAAAAATAAAAGAACTCTCCCATTTCCAGTTTTGGGTCTGCAAATGTAGTACATAGAAATTAGACATCAAAACTTTTCGGGAGTTTTTTTCTATCTGATAACCTTTTTGCCTTTTTGCCGTGATAACTGACGTCTTAATGCTTCAATTGTCTGATCAGTAGCTTCCTCAAATGTCTTACATTGCTTCTTTGCGAATAAATCATAACCCGAGATGATAAGCCGGATCTCGGTGAGCTTATTTTCAGTATTCTGGCTCTTGTCCAGGCGGAGGATCACTTCTGCTCCGATGATGGTATCGTCGAACTGATTGAGCTTATTGACTTTTTCTTCGATAAAATCCAGTAGTTTCTGGTCTGCATCGAAATGAACGGATTGAATCTTAATGGTCATAAAAATTTCCTCCTTATTTTAGTGATCAGGCTCTCGGATGAGCCTTTTGGTAAACTTGTTTCAACTTTTCAAATCCAATATGAGTGTAAACCTGAGTAGCACTCAGGCTGGCATGTCCCAAAAGTTCCTTAATGGCATTCAATTCTGCTCCCCGGTTAAGTAAGTGAGTAGCATAGGTGTGCCGCAAAACATGAGGACTCCTCTTTCCAGCACTGGTAACATTTCCTAAAGCCTCATTCACCACCCGGTATACCAGTTTGGCATAAACAGGATGCCCTTTGTCTGTTAGCAATAACGTTTCACCGCCCTTAATGTTAAAAGTCAGATTGCGGATCTCTTTATATATATTAATTAAGATGGTCAATTCTCGGGTAACCGGAATAAGCCTTTCCTTCTGACGCTTCCCTGTGACCTTGATATGCAAGCGGGAATCGTCCATATCGGGATCTTTTAAACCGGTCAGCTCGCTGAGCCGCATTCCGGTGCCATATAATATCTCCAGTATCACCAGATCCCTGACCTTGGGAAAATCAAAGGCACCTGCCTGATTTTCAAAAACGGTCTCCATTTGATTTTCACTCATAAAAACGGGAAGCGGTTTCGGTACTTTTAGGGATGGCAGAAAATCTGCCGGGTTTTTATCAATCAATCCTTCCTGATGACAAAAACGATAAAATCTCCTTAAGGTGGTGGTTTTTCGGTTCACCGACCGGGCAGTCAGACCGCCATCGAGCAAAGAAATTACCCAACTTCGGATGTCCCTGGTAGTAATAGGTAGGATCGAGTTCCCTCCCCCCTCGTGATCAATGAAGGAGATAAACTGTAAAAGGTCAGTCTTGTAGGATAAAAGAGTATTTGGGGAATATCGTTTTTCAGTCCTGAGAAACCTGAGAAACAAATCAACAGCATCCATCATCATCCATAATCTTTACATAAATATAACAATATTTTCGTAAAGATTGTTGCGAAATCAAAAAAGGATGTAAAGTTTATTCGTTCTCTTCTGCCTGCTGCAATCCCTGGACATAGGCAGCGCGAAGCATCTCCTGACGCCTTTTAATAGAAGGTTTAGTAAAAGCCTGGCGTGCTCTTAATTCTTTAACCACGCCGGTTTTTTCAAATTTACGTTTGAATTTTTTGAGAGCCCTTTCAATGTTCTCGCCTTCTTTAACCGGAATAATGATCATACCTTAATTCTTTATTTAATGTTCAGTGAACTAAAATTTGGACTGCAAAGGAAAACAAAAAATATCATTTAACCAAAACCTTGTGCTCTTTGAGAGAAGAATCTGCAACGGTTGTCAGGTAGTGAGATAAACCATCCCATAACGAGTCCGCAAGCACCCCGGCTGCCCACAATTCACCGGCCGAAACAAGGGTGCCCTTCTTATCCCGGAACCGTACAATGGCCTTAACCTGCTCATATTCCAGATAAGGATGCGCAAGAAGTTCCTTGAAGGTAGCCCGGTTTAGGTCAAGCTTGCACACCTTCAGTGTATCGATACGGATCAGCCTGACAAAACCATTATACCTCGCGGAATCCATTCCGTATACTTCCAGCAGCTGATCAGCTGAGACAAACCCTCCGAGCATCTGCCGGTATTTGATAATCCTCCTGGCAAAGGAAGGGCCAATACCGGGAAGTTCATCCAGAGCCAGACTGTCAGCCGAGTTGATCTCCAGAATTTTCATTTTTTTCGGGGCCTGTCCGGCTGGGTCAGCACCTGAAAAATCCAGATCCGACGGCTGGGGGTTGCCGGCCACCAAACCCAAAGTAAACACCATCAGCCGTATCAGGATCACTCCCGAACTCAACAGCAGGACTCCCCTCAACTCTGACCGGGTAAAAAGATACCGGTAAAACTTGGTCATATAACCTCCTTTTACCGGTATTAGATGCACAAACCTGCGCCGAATGGAAAAAAACGGCCGGGTTTTAAAAAATCATTTGCTTACGAACTAGAGACGATCGATGCAGTTTAAATCTTCGAAAGCCTGTTGTAATCTGGCAATCAATGTTTTCTCGCCTTCACGGAGCACAACTCTCGGGTCATATTTTTTCTTGTTGGGTTTATCCGCACCTTCCGGATTACCGATTTGTGTCTGCAGATAACCTTTGTTCTTTTCATAATAATCCCGGATACCAATCCAATAAGCCCACTGTGTGTCGGTATCAATGTTCATTTTAATCACTCCGTAAGAAATGGCCTCCCTGATTTCTTCCTGCGTGGAACCGGATCCACCGTGGAAAACAAAATTCACCGGCTTTGAACCTGTTTTCAGATTCAATTCAATATAATCCTGGGAATTCTTCAGAATGGCAGGATGCAGTTTTACATTACCGGGTTTATACACCCCATGAACGTTTCCAAAAGAGGCGGCTATGGTAAACTGGTCGCTTACCTTCAATAATTCTGAATAAGCATATGCCACATGCTCAGGCTGGGTATAAAGCAGCGAATTATCCAGATCGGTATTGTCCACCCCATCTTCCTCGCCACCGGTAACCCCAAGTTCAATCTCTAAGGTCATGCCCATCTTACTCATACGGGCCAAATATTTTTTACTGATCTCAATATTTTCCAAGAGGGTTTCTTCCGAAAGATCCAGCATGTGGGAACTGTAAAGAGGTTTCCCGTGGCGCTCAAAATGCTTTTCACCCTGATCCAGCAAGCCGTCGATCCAGGGAAGTAATTTTTTTGC
Source organism: Bacteroidales bacterium (assembly GCA_038330665.1). Taxonomy (GTDB): domain Bacteria; phylum Bacteroidota; class Bacteroidia; order Bacteroidales; family UBA12481; genus UBA12481. The sequence continues at coordinate 4,522 of JBBQOG010000027.1, read as the reverse complement.
TGCATGATCGGTGTGAAGGATAACTGGCACACCATAGGCTTCAGCTATGGTATGAATATGCCGTGCCCCAGCAATACCTCCCAGAATGGCAGCCTCCTGATGATCATTCGATAAACTTTTCCCTGCCCAGAAGGCCGCTCCACCGTTGGAGAATTGTATGATAACAGGCGCTTTGACCAAACGGGCCGCTTCTAAAACACCGTTCACCGAATTGGTACCTACGACATTTACCGCCGGAATTGCAAAATTGTTCTCCTTGGCCACGCCAAAGATCTTTTGAACATCTGTACCCGTAACAACACCGGGCTTTACAACATCAAAAATTTTCATGATCAGTAATATTAATGAGTCAGCAAATATACGCCAAGATGCCGAAACTTCTGCTAAAAAGGGTAACCGATTCCGAAATTGAGGACGAAGTCGCTCCACTGATATTTCCGGTAACCGGGGATCCATTTCGGTCCGTCAGGGGTTCCAGGATCGCGCAACTTGATACCCAGATCCAGGCGTCCGATGAAATATGACAGGTCGGCCCGTAACCCGAATCCGGTACCCACCGCTATCTGCCGGTAAAATCCGGAGAAGGTGAAAAGCGAACCCTCCCGTTCATCAGCCGAATTAATCGCCCAGATATTTCCGGCATCAATAAACAGCGCCCCTTTGATAACCGAAAATAAATCAAATCGGTATTCTGCATTGATCTCAACCTTGACATCACCCAGCTGATTGGGATATAAAGCCTTCTGTGCCTCCGGAAGAACATAGGTTCCCGGCCCCAGCGACCGTACCTGCCAGGCCCGGATTCCGGAAGATCCGCCGGAAAAATATTTTTTCTCAAACGGGATGGCGTTGCTGTTCCCGTAAGGATAACCAGCCCCGGCAAAAAAACGGAAGGCCATCTTGTTCGTGGAGTTCAGAACCCAGTGGTACCTCAGGTCGACATCCGCCTCCGTATACTGTGAGTAGGCAGTTCCCAGAAATTTGAACCCACCTTCGGGCTTGACCGTGCCGGCAAAGGTGTTGTAGGCATAAAAAGTATTGCCCGCAATCTCCGGGCGTACCCGGATATAAAAGAAGCTCGACTCCTTGTTTACCTCCTGGTTGGAATAGGTGTAAGTGTAATTCAGGGCCGGTATCATGTGCGACCGGAAACTGTTCTCCACGTAAGTGCCTTTGATCACCTGGTAAAAGGCATCCGACAACTTAGTCACGTTCACATAGTTGAATTCGAAAATATTAACCTGATGCCTCGACAACTGCGAATTCCAGTTATAACCAAAGGCGGCATTGGCGATCGTTCGGGTAAAGTCAGGCCGGCTCTGGTAATTATAACTCAGGTTGACCGACGAATGCGGCCGCCCGAAGCTTGAACTGGTTTTGGCAGTAAAGGGAATCCATGACCGGGGCACCTCCAAACGCGCATCGACGCCGAATTCTACCATCCGGTTAAAATCGGAAACGGCATTGGCCAGGTACTCAACAGCCCCCTTGAATTTCAGCTCGAAATTCTCGGCACCTTTGATCAGGTTGCGGTTCTTATATATCAGGTTGCCGGCCACCCCAATATTCCCTGAAGAATAAGTACCCTCCAGGGAAACATCATAGGACTGGCGAATCATCGGGCTTAGTAAAATCTGACAATCCAACTGTTGAACCGAATCTGACGGGTTTCCAGTCGGGTTGAAATTGATCTTTATCTGCTTGAAATTACGCAGGGAACTAAATGATTCGATGGTTTTATCTACCCGGCTCTGACTGAAAAGGGATCCGGATTTAAAGGCAATCGTGGATTCCAGCAGACTGGGCTTGTAACTCAGCTGGTTGTCAAATATGAAACGGGTTCCCATATATTTGATGGTGTCAGAGGTAGAAAGATAGCTTTTAGGATCCTTGAGGTAATCTGCAGTATTGAAGTCGGTGACTATGCTGATGTCACCGATACGGTACAGCGGGTGAAAGTTTAACCGGGTGATGTCATTACTGGCGTCAATGGGACTTTTTACCCCCAGCCAAACATCCGCCTTATGGTCTCCTTTCGTTGTATCCACCTGAAAATAAACGTATTCCCTCGAGAACCCATAATATCCCCGATCCCTGAGATAATTTGACAGACGCATTCGTTCGAGCCGGAGCACCTCCAAATCATAACGCATTTTGGGCTTGAGCAACACGGAAGTGGAATCCGCCCGGATCAGCTTACGGATGGCCGGGTCCGAAATCATATCCGGACGGGTTAACGATACTTTCTCCACCATATAGGGCTGCCCGAACCGGATACGGTATAACACGCTGGCCCTTTTACGTGAATAAGTGATGGTATCATCCACCTTTGCATTGTAATAACCGACATTGTTGAGGTAGCGATTGATCTGATTTACGGTTTCGTTGGCGGAAGCAGGATTGAAAATGACCGGTTCCTCCCCGATTTCACGCAGCCATTTGCTGATGCCCTTCTTTTTGGCTGGATTAGAAAGATTATATACGCCCAGATGAAACCGCCAAAATCCAAAAATTCTTTTATTCGGCTGCTGTCGAAAGTAATTTTCAAGGTCACGGTTGGGGATGTCCCCTCCCACACTCTCTATCTTATTCGATTTCAGGAGGTATTTATTTTCAGGGATGTACCGCGTGGGATTGCACCCCATGAAAGCCAGGAGCAAGAGAATAATCAACAGACCCTTTCTGATCGAGAATTTCATGTTAAAATGGAAGATCATTTGCCCTTCGTGACACCAATTCCAAAATTGTAAAAATAGTGTAAATTGCGAATCATCCATCAACACATGATCACCAAAGCCCAGGTCCAGTTTATCCGTTCGCTCGAGCAAAAAAAGGTTCGTGACGAAACCGGATTATTTCTGGTGGAGGGAGATAAAATGGTCGGTGAGGCATTAAAGCTGACAGCTGACAGCTCCTTTAAGCCGGTCATGATATGCGGCACAGATGAATGGCTGAAATCAAATTTGCATGAGGCCGGTGATCTCAACGCTGAAATCATCCACATTTCCGGGCATGAACTGGAAAGAATTAGTCTGCTGAAAACACCCAACCAGGTACTCGCAATCCTTAGCCATTCGGATAAGACTCCCCGGACATTCAATTATTCTAAAGATTTATTGATCGGCCTGGATAGAGTGCAGGATCCCGGCAATGTGGGAACCCTCATCAGACTGGCTGACTGGTTCGGTTTGGCTGGAGTGATTGCCTCCCCCGATTCCGCCGATTTTTTTTCTCCGAAAGCGGTGCAATCCACGATGGGCTCCATTTTCCGTGTACCCCTGATCACCATGGATCTTGCTGCTTTTTTGAAAACGCTTCCCGCTGATTTCACTGTATACGGAACCCATCTGAACGGCACGAATTTATACCGTGCGCCCCTAACCGTAAATGGCCTGATATTAATGGGGAATGAATCGAAGGGGTTAAGTCCTGCTCTGACTAAACATATTCAAAAAAATCTTTTGATTCCCGACTTTTCAGGAAAATCCGAGAAACCGGAGTCTCTAAATGTTTCCATTGCTGCAGCCGTCGTTTGCAGCGAATTCAGGCGGAGAGAAACCTGCTGACTGCCGAAGCCGCAAACTCACCATCCATGGCCGAAGAAACGATTCCACCGGCATATCCGGCTCCCTCACCCGCCGGGAAAAGACCAGGCAATCCCGGATGATTACCATTTTCAGGATCCCGCACAATCCGGATGGGTGAAGAGGTCCGCGACTCCACACCAGCCAAAATAGCTTCATTGGTCATAAATCCTTTCATCCTCCTGCCAAAAAACCGCAACCCCTCCTGCAACCGATACCGGATACTTTCCGGAATCCATTCATGCATGGGGGAACAAACGAGTCCCGGATGATAGGAATGGTTCGGCAAGGAGGTTGAATTTTTCCCATTCACGAAATCAGTCATGCGCTGGCCGGGAGCCGTCTGGCCAGGCCCTCCGTACCGGTGTGCGTCTCGTTCAAGTTCCTCCTGGAAAGCAATCCCGGCAAACTCTCCATGCATACTATAGCTACCCAAATCCTCAGGCCGGATCTCCACCACGAGACCACTGTTGGCAAATGGAGAATTACGGAGTGAATTCGACATGCCGTTGACCACGGTTTCGTCATCGCAAGTGGCAGAAGGGACGATGATCCCACCCGGACACATGCAGAATGAATACACTCCCCGACCATTCACATTCTTGATCAAAGCGTATTCGGCAGCTGGAAGATATTTACCCCGACCCTCCCTCGTATGATATTGTATTTGATCGATCAGGTGTTGCGGATGTTCAATCCTCACTCCCATAGCAAAGCCCTTGAGCTGAAGCTGAAGATTTCGGCGATCAAGCATCCGGTATACGTCAGTGGCAGAGTGCCCGGTTGCGAGAATCACCCCCCGCCCGGAATAAATACTGCCATCCGCAGTTTTCACTCCGGTTGCCACTCCGTTTTCCACTACCAGATCCTCCACACGCGTTCCGAAATGAAATTCGGCCCCATGCGAAACCAGCGTTTCCCGAATAGCCGTGATGATG
>JBBQOG010000026.1:0-15923 GCA_038330665.1 Bacteroidales bacterium | reverse complement strand
TGTTAGCGCCCGACGGGAGCATAATTAGCGAGCTCAGCGTGAATTGTTAGCGACCGAAGGGAGCATAATTAGCGACCGCAGGGAGCACATTTAGCGAACGTAGTGAGCATATTTCCCCTATCTTTGCACCCTAATTTACTTGTCAATGAGTTCAATTCGGATTTTCGCAGCCCTGTTGCTGGTCCTGCTCGCCGGAAGGCCAGCTGCCGCGCAGGATGCCTGGACACTCACCAGGTGCATCACTTACGCATATGAGAACAATATCCGGCTGAAACAGCAATCGTTAAGCGTGGATATGGCCAGGAACAATCTGGATCAGGCGAAGTTGAATATCTTGCCGACCCTGAATTCAGGGGTATCGGAATCTTTCCGCTCTGGTCGTTCGGTAGATCCCCTCACCTATCAATTTACTACGGAGAATTCAACGGGGGCTAGTCTTTTCGCCAGTTCCGGCCTTGACCTGTTCAGGGGTTTCCAAAACTGGAATACCATCCAGCGGGACCAGATCGATCTGAAGAAAAACCTGACCGACCTCGATAAGGCCAAGAACGATTTGGCATTGAATATTGCCCGGTTATACCTGCAAATTCTCTTTAATGAGGAGTTACATGACATTGCTGTTCAACAGCTTGATATTACCACCCAGCAGGTAAATCGCACCCGGATTATGGTGGATGCCGGTTCGCTTCCAAAGGGCGACCTGCTGCAGATACAGGCCCAGCTGGCCGGTGAGGAACTGAATGAAGTGAATTCAAGAAATCAGCTGACCCTTTCATACCTCGACCTGGCTCAGCTGCTTGATCTGAAAGATCCGGAGAAATTTCGGGTTCAACGTCCAACTTTCGAAGGTTTTCAGGTGATGGATAATCTTGGAACCGTGGATAATGTGTATCAATCTGCCCTTAACACCCTTCCCCAGATTAAAAGTGCACAGCTGGACCTGCAATCGATGGAAAAAGACCTGATGATCGCCAGGGGCCGCCTGAGTCCGTCACTTTCCATGAGTGCTTCCTATGGAACCGGTTATTCCAACCTGAGGATCGATCCGTTTACCCAAACCCCGATGACCCTGAAGGACCAGATGAATAACAACGCCCAAACCAGCGTGGGGTTCAGTCTGAATGTGCCGATTTTTAATAACTGGAGCGGCCGGATGGGTATCCGCAACGCCAAAATTTCAGTCGCCAACGGAAAATACATGCTGGATCTGGCTAACAATCAGTTATTAAAAGAAATTCAGCAGTCCTTTACCGATGCTACGGCCTCCCTCGAAAAATTTAGGGCAAACACGAAATCGGTGGCGGCACTGGAGGAGGCCTTTCGTTACTCCGAGCAAAAATTCAACCTGGGCATGCTCACTTCCCTCGACTATAATGTAGCCAAGAATAATCTGACCAAAGCCAAATCTGACCTGTTACAGGCAAAATATAATTACATATTCAATACCCGGATCCTGGATTTTTACCGGGGTATTCCAATCGATCTTAAATAACACCTCTATGAATCGTAAAAAAGTACAAGGTTGGCTTTTGCTGGTCGCCGGCGTGTTCATTGTTGTTGCCATTGTCGGGAAAAAATCCGGATGGTTCGGTACAGGCCCCCTAACAAAAGTTGCAGCCGAGAATGTCGAGAAACGCACCATCGTGGAAACGATCACAGCAAACGGTCGCATACAACCGGAAACGGAAGTTAAATTGAGTCCAGATGTATCCGGGGAAATTGTGGAAATGGATGTCAAGGAAGGTGACTCCGTGAAAAAAGGGGACCTGCTGGTCAAAATCAAGCAGGATTTCTATATTTCCAGTCGCGACCGGGTGAATGCCGCATTGAATTCCGCCCGGGCCAACCTGTCGAACGCCAAGGCGTCGCAGGTGCAAGCCGAAGCACAATTCAAACAGCAGGACCTTTCCTATAAAAGAAGCAAAACCCTTCACGACCAGGGCGTGCTGTCGGATTCCGATTATGAAACGGCCAAAACACAGTACGACGTGGCCGCCGCCCAGGTGGATGCCGCCAAACAGTCGGTTTCAGCCGCTTCGTTCAGCGTGAAAAGTGCAGAGGCATCGGTCAAGGAAGCCGAGGATAACCTCCGTAAAACCATCATCTATGCACCGATCGACGGAATCATTTATGGCCGTAAGGTGGAACAGGGTGAACGCGTGGTGGGAACCGGCCAGATGTCGGGTACCGAAATGCTGCGGATCGCCGATCTGAGTCGCATGGAAGTGCAGGTAGATGTGAATGAGAATGATATCGTAAACGTAAATGTGGGTGATACCGCCTCCATCGATATCGACTCCTACCTGGGAACCCGGTTTCGCGGGCTGGTCACCGAGATTGCCAATTCGGCCAATACCACCGGCACCTCGCTCGACCAGGTAACCAGTTTCAACGTCAAAATTTTCATACTGCCGGAATCTTATGCGGCTCTCGTTGCTTCCGGAAAGGCCGGCAAGTATCCTTTCCGGCCGGGCATGACTGCCACGGTGGAAATCGAAACGCAAACCAAATACAATATTCCATCCATCGCTATCCAGGCCATCACCACACGCGTGGATTCCACACGGATGAAAACCATGAAGGATCCTACCCGTCCGGGTGCCGATGAAGAAGGTGCCGATGTCGTGGCACGCGATGAAATGATGGAAGTGCTGTTCACGGCGGATAACGGAACGGTTTCACAACGGAAAATCAAAACGGGAATCCAGGACAAAAACTATATCGAGATTCTTTCAGGCGTCGATGTGGGCGAATCGGTCATTGTGGCCCCTTATAACGCCATTTCCAAGAAGCTGAAAGACGGAGATAAAGTTCAGGTCGTTCCCAAAGAAGAACTTTTCCGGGATCCGAAGAAAAAATAACTGATCGTACATGGCCCTGATTTTAAATCTGGAAACTGCATCACCGGTGTGCTCGGTTGCGCTTAGCCGCGAAGGAAATGTGTTAGGCTTAAGGGAATCAACCGAAGATAAATCGCATGCCACCCGGATGACTATCCTGATCCAGGAGCTTTTCGGGGAATTTCAGGTGGGAGCCGATGACCTGGATGGCATTTCGCTGAGCATGGGGCCCGGATCTTATACGGGGTTGCGCATTGGTGCATCGGTGGCAAAAGGGCTGGCATATGGAGCAGGGAAGCCCGTGATCGGCATCCCGACGCTGGCCGCCCTGGCAGCCGGATTTTCCGCTCTACATCTCAAGGAGGTTGCAGCTATCAGTCGCACCCATTCCGTCCGGTTTTGCCCCATGCTGGACGCACGCAGGATGGAGGTTTATACGGCGTTGTACGACATCCATCTGAAAGAGATATCCCCGGTTGAGGCCGTGATCCTCGACTGGCAATCCTTTGCCGGCCTCCTCGATAAACAGGTGATCTGCTTTTTTGGCACCGGCAGCAACAAAGCCGCTGAGATTATCAACCATCCGAATGCACGGTTTTTCCCGGGCATCGCGTTATCAGCAGCTTTTCAGTCGCAGTCGGCCGAATTACTCTTTAATCGGGGTGAATTCCTGGATACCGCCTATTTCGAACCGCACTACCTTAAGGAGTTCATTGCCAGCATGCCGAAGAACAAGGTGTTGGGGCAGACCGGTGAGTAATGCGCGTGTTCATTATTTTGAAATTATTGGACATGTCCATGCATATGCCCAATCAGGTTGGATTCAGCAAACAAACCCCAAATAGTTGTCAGGGGTGATCACTTCAAAAGTATGCTGCGGATAGGCTGATGCAAACGACAGGGGCAATTTAGGTCCTTTTTTGGGGTTCCATTTAAATTCATAAGCGTATAAGATTCCGTTCCGGTCTTCGATATAATCGATTTCCTGCTGAGAATGCGTGCGCCAAAAATAGGTGTTGGCATAAATGCTGTTATAATCGATATGCTTTTTTCGCTCGCTAATGACAAAGTTTTCCCATAAGGCGCCGGTGTCATTACGAAGGGCAAGTGGGTTGTAGTTGTTTATGATGGCATTGCGCACCCCATTATCGTAAAAATAGACTTTCCTGCTTTTTTTGAGTTCATTTCGAATATTTCTGCTGAATGAACCTAACCGAAAAACAACAAATACCTTCTCCAACAAATCCAGGTACCTTTCAACGGTTTGGTTATCCAAGCCCAGCGACCGGCCTAATTCGTTGTATGATACCTCACTTCCCAATTGCAAAGCCAGTGCGGTAAGCAACTTGTTAAGCCCATCCGGATTGCGAATATCGCGATAGGCGAAAATATCCTTAAACAGATAGCTGTTGGTGAGCTCCTTTAACAGTGTCGTGGCATCGGATGGTTGATTGATTACATCAGGATACATGCCGTATACCATTCGCTGTTCGAGTAGCCGGTGCTCTTCCAGTTCCGATGTGCTGCTCACTAATTCGCTCGTGGAAAAAGGATAAAGATGATATTCAAATTTCCGTCCGGTTAGGGGTTCGTTCAATTTATTCCTCAGATCGAAAGCCGATGAACCAGTCGCAACAACCTGTATGCCATCAATGTTATCGATCATTAATTTCAATGTCGACCCGATATTTTCGACTTTCTGGGCTTCGTCGATCAGGATTAATTCATGTTTACCGACCAACGTCTTTAGTTGGGTAGAGGTGACATTTTCGAGAAGCAAACGAATATCCGGTTCATCACAATTCAACGAAAGAACCTGCTTATTACCACTTCCGGCAGCAAGCTGGCGGAGGAAGGTGGTTTTTCCAACCTGTCGCGGACCGGTCAGGATGATGGCTTTCCCCTGATATAAACGGTTCGTAACCGATGTTTCAATTTCTCTGTATATCATTTCTCTGCAACTATTACACTCGCGAATTTAATCAATATTACGTATATATACGCATTATTTATATCAAATTTGCGATTAGTATTTTTGTTGTTTCCATCAATGGATTCCGGGTTTTGAAAATGATCTGTTTAAGGGTGGCAGGAAATCTTATGATCATCAATGCTGATTAGCCACGCACCAATTTAACCAGCACTGTTTTTACTTGAATGGAAAATTGACCTGGAGAGATTCTCATTACAATCGGTTTGTATTTTAACTCTGCTTAAACGGGGAGTAGACTTTTGTACTTTTGAGAATGAAATTGAAACGAGAATGATCAACGTTGAGAATCAGTTTAATTATTGGCGAAAAAGTGCAGATGATGATCTTGAAACAGCAATCCTTTTAATCGGGAACATTTCTTGGCTTACTGATGAAATATCAGTTGGAAGGACGCTATCCCGAGTATCACCCTACCACGGTTGCTAAGGAAATTGCCGAACAATATTTAGCCTATACAAAGGAGCTCGCATCATGTCGCAAAGAGAAGCTATAGAAATCATTCGCACCTATATCAGGATACTGGTTCAAGCCGGAATCCCGATTGAAAAGGTTTACCTGTCTGGCAGTTTTGCCCGCAATGACGCAAATGAGGAAAGCGACATTGATGTCATGTTGATCTCTGAGTCGTTCGACGATGCTGATGATTACTGTCTGTCGAAACCTGGCTATACACAACGAAAGTTGATTACCGTATAGAGCCGATATCTGTTGGATCCCGACGGTTTTTAACAGATGATTATTCGCCCATTATCGAGATAGTAAGGCATGAAGGAATTGAGATCAGTATTTAACTTTAATGATTAACATACTCCTATAGTCAGATAAACCAATTTCCGTGGTGCGGTATCATCCTGGAAAGCACTTATTTTATTTCGGGCCAATGCCCAGCTGTTCCAGAAACGTTCAAGCGCCTGTACAAATCCGGAACCCGGAGTATCAAACCAGAGCAATTCATCAAAATAAAATATACTTCAGCCAATTCCGATCGTCGATTTGGCTGTAACTACCTTTTTTGGGAGACTTACAGCCAAATCCATCATTAGGTAAATTACATCTTTTCAACTACTTTTGAGCCACAATTTTAAAACGATAGTATGGCAACGACAGGAGATATCCGGAATGGCATGTGCATTGAGCACAACGATGTACTATTCACCATTATATCCTTTCAACACGTTAAACCCGGGAAAGGCCCTGCTTTTGTCCGCACCAAACTTAAGAATATCACCACCGGAAAAGTAATCGAAGTAACCTATTCATCAGGTCATAAAATCAATGAAACCCGCGTGGAGCGCAGGCCCTATCAGTTTTTGTACAAGGACGACATGGGATACCACTTCATGCATAAGGAAACATACGAGCAAATCAGCATCGATGAGGATTTGATTAATAACGTAGGGTTGCTGAAAGATGGCGGCGACGTGGAAATGGTTGTTCATGCCGACACCGAGACTGCACTTTATGCTGAGCTGGTTCCGACAGTTGTTATGGAAATCACGTATACTGAGCCGGGTGTAAGAGGCGATTCCTCCTCATCCTCCTCACTCAAACAGGCTACCATCGAAACCGGCGTCACGATTATGGTTCCGTTGTTCTGCCAAACCGGAGATAAGATCAGAATCAATACAACGGATAACTCCTATCAGGAGCGGGTAAAGTGAGAAGTTTAGATGGGGGAGAAGAGGGATCCAAAAAATTGAATCTTTTAAAAAATTCATCATATTCATCCTGAAAGGTTTTCTTCCTGTGATGTTCATCCTGATTCCGGATATAACATCTGACCCTTTCTTTGCCCGATTCGCTTACTGATACTGCAAAATATTCATACTGCCAGGCAAATTTCTTAGGGATGATTTTTTGCTGGTTTATCCAATGTGAGGATTCCCCTTTTATGAGCTTCACCACTGTCGAAATGTTCTGATCAACCCTCAGGGAGATCAGGCAATGAACATGGTCGTAATGGCAATTAATGTAATCAATGAAAATGCCCTTTTCTTTCGCATTTGATCGAATGTGATCCAGGAGGTTTGGCCGGATATCCTGGTTAATGAGAGGATTTCGGCCTTTGGTTGCCCAAACTAAGTGGATTAAGGTATTGTTGTGTGGCATGGAATTGTTTTTGAATATAGATGCGGAAAAGGAAGACAAATGGAAATTTGGGCATGCATTTGTTGGACTAAAGTCCATAATTCATTGATGATCATTTGAATCCCCTAGCTGAAGCTAGGGGCAATTGATATCGATTCCATAAGCAATTAATATCGATTCCATAAGCAATTGATTTCGCTTCCACAAGCAATTGATTCAATATCAATTGCCCCCATCTTCAGATGGGGGAGATGAGGCCATCCCCCTCCTGTCCAGCGCCACCAGTATCGCCAAAAACCCCCACACTGCCGCTGAGGCTTTATCGGTATCGAGGAAATTGTTCATGGTTACATGCAGATAATAGGTAATCAGGCCAATCAGGACGGTGAGTGCGATCATTTTCAACTCGGGATGAGTCTGCTTGTGGTAAGCGCGTATGCCCACAAAAATACTGACCACAACCAATGCCAGCATCAGCAGCCCTCCCATAAAGCCCTGCTCACTTAATGGCCCCAGATATTCGGAATGCGAATTGCCGCCATCTGCCGCATTGGTGCTGATAATGGTTTTTTCGGAGGATTTCTGGAACGGGGCATACTGGAACATATAGGTGCCCGGCCCGAATCCGAGTACCGGCCGCTGCTCAAACATCCGGAGGGCACAATTCCACCGGTTTAGTCGCTCCAGGTTCGAGGCATCGGTGGAAATATTGGAAATGGATTCCACATGCTTTCCCAGGTTATCCGAGGAATCCACCTTATTGCCTTCCATTTTCATCAAAACGGTTTTCCCGAATACCATAAAAGCTACCGCGAAAAGGGCAAAACCTAATAAAACGGTGCGGCCCGGAACCTTGAAAACAATGATCAGCAAAACGCCGATTCCACCCACCACACTCACCCAGGCCGCTCTGGAATAAGAGAATACCAGGCCGATCAGAATAAGCGACAGGACCATCAGCGCACCGGTCTTCATCCAGAGTTTAAATGGGGATTTCAGCACAAATCCGGCGGCAATCGGGAGAAACATCGCCAGAATGGCCCCATACAGGGTGTGATCGTTAAAATAAGGATCCACGGCCGGATTGGAGGCCTTCTGATCGAACAGTCCGATGGAGGCGTGTTTCATCGTAATCACGACGATGATTCCGGCTAGTGGGATCAGATAGGTCCATAAGAATTTCCGGATGTTCCCCGGATGTTCAAAAAACTTGATCGCCAAAAAGTAAAAAACCGAAAGAAACCAGAGGCGGGAAAGGAGGAACTTAAAAGAAACAATGGGAATACTGGAAGTAATGGCCGTGATCAGGATCCATACCAGCTGAAGCAGGATGATCCGGGTGACCGGATGTTTCAGTATACTCCGGTCGTACCCCCCATCCAAAGCCAGGCGAAAAAGGAATATCACCATCATGCCTGCCAGAATCGGTTCGGTAGGTAAAAACATGTTGATATCCAGCCCGGTAGAGAATTCCTTCAGGGGAATCGACAACGGCACGAAAAACACCACCATCCAGAACAACCATTGAAAACGGTAAATGGCAATCCATAAAAAAGCCAATCCCACCGGCAGGGCAACCAGCAGATACTGGTCTTTGGTGATCAGGTAGGAATTGGCCAATACAAAACCCAGGCTGATCAAATAGACCAACGCCACCTGTACCCGCTTGTCGCGAATCAGGTTAAACGGATTTAGTATGGTTGCGATTTTCAATAACACCGATAACGACCATTGCCATCATGAGGGTAAACAGGACAGACATCAGAACAATGATGGACCGTTTGGGCCAATCTTTCTTGTCGGAAGGGTACGGCGGAGTCACCACCACCGAATAGGTGATTTCCTTGGTCAGCTCCCGATAGGCATCATCCAACTTAACCTGCACCAGGGCCACATTGCTGGCGTATCCCTCCACGCGAAGCATCATGGCACGGGCTTCGGGATATTTCTCCGCTACATTGGCAAACGCCTGTTTCATGTTTTCATTAACCCTGCCGCTGGCCACGGCATCAAAATAGGCCCGGGATATTCCTTCCGACTGGCCGGTGATCTCCAATACACCGTATTCCCGACCCAATTTACCCAGGATTCCCGCCATGCTGTCCATCTCGTTCTTCAGCCGGACCAATTCCTCCTTGCGGATCCCATATTCCTCGGCAATTTTTATGCGGTGCAGCGATTGTACCTTGCGATCGTAAAAGCGGCGCAGGGAATCGACCATGGCACAGGCCACCATCGGATCGGTGTCGAGAACGGATATCCTCACCGCTTCATTCTCGGTTTTTCGGAACGATACTTCCTCCGCAAACTTCCCGTAAAGCGCTGTTTTATAATACTGATATTGCGGGGAGATCCGATAATGCTCGTCGAGCTTGAAGGCCGCGATCATTTCATCGCGGATATCGCCTGAATTCAGGATTTCCAGCATCTGCTCGGTATAACTTTCCTCGGAATATACGCCCATGTTAACCGGATAAATTACCGAGGTCGACTTGTACTTGGGCTTGAGGAAAATGGAGGAGGACAAAACTATGGCGATGATCCCGGCAATCAACGCAATGATTCCCAGGTGGTATTTCCATTTCAGGGCCAGTTCGAGCAAAGTCTTGTTGTTCAGATAAGGGTTCATAGCCTTGTTTTTAATTTACGCGTACCAGGTAATATTGTTTCTTTCCTTTTTGTATCAAAATAAACCGGTTCCGGATCAGGTTGCCGGTATGGACCAACACTTCCGGGTCGGCAGTTTTCTCTTTGTTCATGCTCATGCCCCCACCCTGGAACATCCTTCGTGCTTCTCCCTTCGAGGGAAACACTTGGGTATGCACCGTCAGCAGGTCCATCAGCGAAACGCCGTTTTCCAGAACGGCCCGGTCGATATCGAACATCGGTACCCCGTCGAAAACCGCCAGCAAGGTACGCTCATCCAGCGAGGCAAGCGATTCCTGCGTTCCCTTGCCGAAAAGGATCTGCGAAGCTTCGATGGCCATCTGCAAAGCCTCCTCGGAATGGGCCATCCGGGTAACCTCTTCAGCCAGTCGACGCTGCAAGGCCCTCTCATGCGGAGCTTCCAAATGTTTTGCAATCAGTTCCCCGATTTCCACGCGGCCCAGAAAGGTAAAAATCCGGATATAATTCACCGCATCCTCATCGGAGGCATTTAACCAGAACTGGTAAAAATGGTAGGGTGATGATTTTTCGGCATCCAGCCATACCGTGCCGGATTCCGTTTTCCCGAACTTCCCGCCATCGGCTTTCTTAATCAATGGGCTGGTGAGGGCAAACGCCTCGCCGCCGGCTTTCCTGCGGATGAGCTCGGTACCGGTGGTGATATTTCCCCACTGATCCGACCCGCCCATCTGAAGTTTTATCCCGTTATGCTGATATAAATGCAGGAAATCGTATCCCTGCACCAGCTGGTAACTGAACTCGGTGAACGACATCCCCGAATCCAGCCTCTTCTTCACCGAATCCTTGGCAGTCATGTAATTAACCGTAATATGCTTCCCAATATCCCGGATAAACTCCAGGAACGAGAATTCCTTCATCCAGTCGTAATTGTTCACCATCTCGGCCCGGTTGGGCTCATTGCTGTCGAAATCCAGGTAGTGCGAAAGCTGTTTCTTGATGCTCTCCTGATTGTGGCGGAGCGTAGGCTCATCGAGCAGGTTCCGCTCCTCCGATTTCCCCGACGGGTCGCCGATCATGCCCGTGGCACCGCCCACCAGTGCGTAGGGCTTATGTCCGCACAGCTGAAAGTGCTTCAGAAGGATTATCCCCACAAGGTTCCCGATATGCAGGGAATCCGAGGTGGGATCAAAACCGATATACGCAGATACCATACCCTCCTGCAACATTTCTTCCGTTCCTGGCATGATGTCATGGATCAGGCCGCGCCAGCGCAATTCCTCTACGAAATTCATTCTTAAAATTTTGGCTAAGATAATTATTTGACCATTATACCCGGGATTAAATGGTAGTCTCAGGGGCAACTTCCGCTTTAACAGCCTTGGTAAGTTCTTCCAACTTTAAGAATGGAAGAATCGCCGGAACGATTTCGGAAACCGGTTCATAAAGCGTTGAACCTTTCCGTGCCGTTTCCGGGATGATCGGGTGCCGCTTGCTCACCGAATCCAGCACCAGAAAAATCACGCTCATAAATACTGCAGCCTTGAAAACACCCGCCACAATGCCGGCAATCTTGTTCAGCCAGTTCAAGGCAATAACTTTAAGCAACCCGCTCACAATTCCCCCCAACATCTGCATGATAATGGTGATAATCAGGAAAGTAACAATGAAGGCGATCACCGGCATCAGTGAAAATTTCAAACCCAACCCTTCCAGTAAATCCGCCGTCCACCAGGAAAACTTCACCGCTCCCCAGATTCCGAGGATCAACCCGGCAAGAGAAGCCAGTTCCCCCACAAAACCATTCTTAAATCCGGAGGCCAGTCCCCCAAGCAGTACTAAAATGATGCCAATATCTAACCAATTCATCCGCAGCAGTATATATCCGAGGGCTCAAAAGTAGGGATAATTTTGTACTTTTGAGTTCATTCATTTGTAGCGACTCCCATGCCGATACTCAACTCCATCCTTTCGTGGTTTGTGACCAAAAGAAAATATGAGATCGATTTCTTTAAGCAGTATCCGGTTGAAGTTCAGAACGATACACTTGTAAGGCTCATCAAGAACGGAAAGGATACCGCATTCGGCCGGGATCATGGTTTCCAGGAAATTGAAAATTATGAGCAATTTGTCGCCAGCATTCCGGTGCGCAACTATCCGGCCATAAAACCCTACATCGATCGTGCTATGCTTGGGGAGCCCGATGTGTTATGGCCCGGGGAGGTGAAATGGTTTGCCAAATCGTCCGGAACCACCGGCGACAAAAGCAAGTTTATACCGGTGACCCGCGACAACATCGAGGAATGCCATTTCCAGGGCGGGAAGGATACCCTGATCTTCTATTTCGATAACTATCCCAACAATGAATTGCTCTCCGGCAAAACCCTGACCATCGGCGGAAGCCACCAGGTTTCGGACATGAATCCGGAAGCCTATTTCGGGGATGTATCCGCTGTTTTGTTACAAAACCTGCCGGTTTGGGCCCATTGGATACGGACTCCGGATCTTTCGGTAGCCCTGATGAATGAGTGGGAAGAAAAACTGGAAAAAATTGCCCGGATCACCTGCTGCGAAAATGTGACCAGCCTCGCCGGCGTGCCGTCATGGACGCTGGTCCTGCTCAAAAAAATATTGGAGAATACAGGGAAGTCGACGATTGCCGAAGTGTGGCCCAAGCTTGAGGTTTTCATGCACGGCGGGGTGAGCTTCACGCCGTACCGCACGCAGTTCCAGGAAATCATCGGCTCCGACCGGGTTAAATACATGGAAACCTACAACGCCTCGGAAGGGTTTTTCGGTATCCAGGACGATCCCGATGATACCAATATGCTCCTGATGCTGGATTATGGTGTTTTCTTCGAGTTCATTCCCTTTGAGGAAGTGGGTACCGACCATCCGAAAGCCCTGACACTGGCCCAGGTGGAAACCGGGAAAAATTACGCCATGGTGATCTCCACCACCGGTGGATTGTGGCGGTACCTCATTGGTGATACCGTCATGTTCTCCTCGCTGCAGCCGGTAAAATTCCGGATCACCGGTCGCACGAAACACTTTATCAATGCATTCGGTGAAGAGCTGATCATCGACAACGCTGAGCTGGCCATTCAGAAGGCCTGTGCCGGAACCCACGCAGAGATTACGGAATACACTGCCGCACCGGTCTTTATGGCTGAAGGGGAGAAAGCACGGCACCAGTGGCTGATCGAATTCAGCCGTCTGCCCGACAACCAGGGATTCTTTAATGAGCTGCTCGACAATGCACTCAAGTCGGCTAACTCCGATTATGAAGCCAAACGGTATAAGAACCTGGCCCTCCATCCACCGGAGATCATACCGGTTAAAACCGGCACTTTCTATAAATGGATGAAAATGAAAGGCAAGCTGGGCGGACAACACAAGGTTCCGCGGTTGTCAAATGACCGCGTCGTAATCGAGGAAATACTGCATATCATCAACCCATGACTTTCGCAATCACCTTGCTCGGACTCATTCTTGGATTTGGCCATCCGGTAGTTGGCGAGGCCAATATCTGCCCGCTATCGAAGCAGGACACCCTAAAAATATATGATCATAAAACCGACCTGATTTCCTCCGATCCGCTGGGTCAGTTTTACTTGGTACGCGAAAATACGCTGGTGAAATATAGCGCCGTGGGCGATTCGGTTTATTCCTGGTCAGACCCGCAATCCGGTCGGATCAGCCTGATTGATACGGGCGACCCCATGCGACTGCTGGTATATCAAAAGGATTTCAACCTGCTGCGATTCCTGAACAACCGGCTCGCGCCTATCTCGGGACCCATCCGTCTCGACGATCTGGGCATCACCAACCCGCTGGCCCTGGCGCTGGCACGGCAAGGAGGGTTCTGGGTGGTCGATGGGACCACTTTTCGACTTAAATATATTGACAACCAATATGATACAAAGGTTGAATCGGAGCCCCTGAACCTCGCCACCGCCAATGACCGGATTCCCTACCGGCTCACCGAATCCGGCGACCAGGTATTCCTGCTCATCCCCGGCCGGGAAATCCAGGTATTCGACCTGTTTGCCAATCTGATTAAAAGGATCCCGCTGAAAATATCTTCCATGAATATTTATAGAAATCTGATCCTTCTGGTTAATCCGGACCAGATCGCCTTGTGGAAAGATCCGGTCACACCGGAAGATATCCTCATCCGGAAAAACGGGGCCGGATTTCGCGAAGCATGCCTGTTGCCTGATAAGCTGCTCATCCTCACACGTGAAAAAGTGCTTCTGCTCACCCGGTAAAAAAAATCGGGCCACGGTAGCGCAATTAAAAAATTATCGTACTTTCGATCGGACCTAAAAGCGAAAAATTAAAACATGCACATTGCAATAGCGGGCAATATCGGATCGGGCAAAACCACTCTGACCCGCATACTTAGTAAACACTTTTTGTGGGAACCACACTACGAAGATGTTGATGATAATCCGTATCTGAACGACTTTTATGCCGATATGCAGCGGTGGTCATTCAACCTTCAGATCTATTTCCTCAATTCACGGTTTAACCAGATTCTGGACATCCGGAAAAACAATAAAACCGTTATCCAGGACCGGACGATTTATGAGGACGCCTACATCTTTGCGCCGAACCTTCACTCCATGGGGCTGATGAGCACCCGTGACTTTGAAAACTATTACACTCTTTTTAACCTGATGGTCTCTCTGGTGCAACCGCCCGACCTGACCATTTACCTCCGGGCTTCGGTACCGACGCTGGTGAACCAGATCCAGAAAAGGGGCCGGAAATACGAAAATTCCATTCGTCTCGATTACCTGAAACGGCTTAATGAGCGGTACGAAAGCTGGGTGGAAACCTATCACGATGGCAAAATTCTCATCGTGGATGCCGATTCCATGGATTTCCTCGGAAACCCGGAAGATATCAGCACCGTAATCGATAAAATCAACGCAGAATTACACGGACTATTTTAATCGAATCCATACCTTTCCTTGTCTAAACCTTTGCTTAAGGCATGAATTTGCTCCCAATGCCGCTCAGAGATTTTGGGCCCGGTTACTTCTATCACAGCCGCAGCCAGCAGATTACCAAGCTCCCCACATTTTTCAAGCGAAAATCCCCGGGTATAACCATACAGAAACCCGGAAGCAAAAAGGTCACCCGCGCCGGTGGTATCGATACAGTTGGCCACCCGCCCGGCCACGTGATGTTTCCCGGTTCCCGACTGCACCCAGGCCCCATCCTTCCCGGTTTTCACGATGGCGATTTTACAACTGGCGGCCAGTTCCTCCACTGCCGCTTCGGGTTCCTTGCCGGTGTAAGCCAGAGCCTCCTCCTGATTGGCAAAAATGATATCCACATATTCCGGAATGTACGATTTCAGAAAGTCCAGGTTATCCTCCACCACATTATAGCTGGCCAGATCGAGCGATACCAGGCAGCCTTCGGCTTTGGCCAGTTTCAATGCCGAGCCGATCAGGTTCTGGTTTTGCACCAGGTAGCCCTCGATATGGAACACCGACCATCCCCTGAACATTTCGGGAGAGAGAAATTCGGGCGTGAGTTCAATCGCCGCGCCCAGATATGTTCCAAAGGTACGTTCCGAATCGGGTGTCAGCAGGGCCATGGCCCTTCCGGTTGGCTTATCGGGACGGAAAAATATCGGGGTGATCCCCTTTTCTTTCAGATCATTAATGTAGAAGTCGCCCCAGCTATCTTTGCCTGCCGATCCGATAAATCCGGTTTCAATACCCATCTGTGCCAAACCGTGGATGGTGTTGGCAGCGGATCCGCCCGAAACCATCACGCGCTCAAATCCATCGGTGCGATCTTCAATTTCCTTCAACCGCTTTTCATCAACCAGCTGCATACTTCCTTTCGGAAGCCTTAATTCATCCAGGATCGACTCTTCATGAACCCGGATCAGCACATCAACCAGGGCATTGCCCATTCCCAGAATTTTCATAGATCTTTCATTTAATATTTCATAAGGGAGGCCCTTGGAGGCCTCCTTCAAAATGATACGTACCGGAACCTACCGCACCGAGCAATTTTCCTTTAAAGAAAACGTCGGCTGTAGCGCCCACCGGTATTCTGACGTCAATAATACAGCCATTTTCCGACTTTTCCCAGCGACAATAAATTTCGCCGAGAATGCATCGGTGAGTAGTTTCGGCCCAGGTAAGGTCGCCGACCGGCTGCGGATCGATCACGATTTTTTGAAACCTGGTGGACCCCGGAGCCTGCCGGATCCCTCCTATTCCCGTGTAGAGCCATTCCATCAGGTGGCCCAGCATCATGTGGTTGTTCGATACATACCGGAGCGCCGGCCAGGATTCGGTGAGGGAGGTGGCGCCGTGCTTGAGCTGAAATCCGTAACCCGGAACATC
>JBBQOG010000025.1:0-16492 GCA_038330665.1 Bacteroidales bacterium | reverse complement strand
GTTGAGGAGGGCTTTGGCGGACCCGCTCAAGATCATTTTTGCAACTAACCATCAGTGTGGTTGCTGCAAAAAGTACTATCCATTTATTCATAGCCACTACCAATTGATATCCCTGATTAAAAGGAGAGACAACGGAAGCCAAGTATTACATGTATCAATAAAATCTTATATTCCGGCCAATTTTCCGCGTGATGCAAAGAATAACACTACTGATCGGATTACTTTTCTCAGTGTTCTATGGGTCTGATGCTCAATCATTCAATGACCGGGTTTATCGGTCATATGTTACCGGCAACATCGATAACTGGGAACGTCTCCTGAAAGAAAACCAAGGAAGGACTCCTACAGTCACTGATCAATACGATCATGCCATGGCCCATTACGGATTTATCGTTTATTGCATCGGTCGTGATCAGAAAAAAAAGGCAAAACCTTATCTTGATTATGCGGAAGAACTCCTCGACGGACTGTTGAAAACATCTCCTGAGGATCCCCGGTACCTTTCGCTCCGGGGAACACTATATGGATTAAGAATGACCTACCAGCCTCAGAAAATGATGGTTCTGGGGCCCAAATCTATGAAGGCGATCAATCTGGCGCTGGAAAAAGGTCCGGAATGTCCACAGGCCCTGATCGAAAACGGCAATCTCCTGTATTCCATGCCGGAGATATTCGGTGGGTCCAAAGACAAGGGTATGGCCAATTATGAGAAGGCAATCAAAATGATAGAAAAAGATCCCTCCCTGATCCGGAATAGTTGGTACTACCTGCATATCAATATGGTACTGGGCAATTGGAATGCCGACCGGGGCCGGACCTTTGCAGCCCGTGAGTTGTATCGCAAGATGCTGCAGATTGAGCCGGAATTCGTTTGGGCAAAAGAGAAACTGGCCGGTAAATAAGGATTATTTTCAACCCTTTTTGGAATGTTCTTAACGACAATGGGAGTATCCCTGCGTCTCTAAAAGGGTACAAAAACAACCTACAACCTACAACCTACAACAATCTGATACTATGCGATCCAGGATCACATCTCATTAACAACACGATAACTATTGCAATCCCCTCATCATCTCATCATCGCATCATCTCATCATCTTACCTCCCGCACTCCTCATCAATGGTTTTGGCATCAATGCTCTCATCCAGATAAATATCCGTCAGGTCGGGATTACAGGGGATAAATATCCTCCGTGCCAGTCGCTGGATATTCAACAGATGCTTGGCAGTGATATTATCCGTGGTGATATTCTTCCCTCCTGCACCGGTGGCCAGGGTAAGCGAAGGTTGCAGTCCATTGTAGGTACCGCCGAGCGCTCCCTGCGAAGCCGGGGTGTTCACAAGCAACCGGCCTGCATTCGTCACCTCGGCAAAGTACATGATCTTATCCTCCTCATTGGAAAAGATGCTGATGGTATGTCCCATGCCGCCATAACTCACTATCCGCTTGCACTGGTTGATGGCCCCGATAAAATCGTCCACTACGTACAATGCAAGGATCGGCGCCAGTATTTCAAGAGAGAGGGGATATTTGATCCCCACCTCATGATTGGCATATCGGGCAATAAGCACAGTGGTGTCGGCGGGAACCTCGATACCTGCCAATGCGGCAATTTTAGGGGCGGGCTGACCGATCACATCGATGCTCATGGCTTTTTGACTCTTATTAAATGCCACCTCTTCGAGCCGGCTTTTCTCGGCATCGTTCAGAAAATAGGCCTTACGCTTTTTGAATTCTTCAATCAATTCATCTGCCCGGGTGGACTTGATGACAATCGACTGTTCGCTGGCGCAAACGGTACCGTAATCGTAGGTCTTCGACAGGATAATCTGCTCCACCGCATAGGAAAGATCGGCGCTGGTTCCAATATATACCGGAACATTACCGGGCCCCACACCGATGGCCGGATTGCCGGAACGGTAGGCAGCATGGACGAGGCTGACCGATCCCGTGGCCAGCACCAGGGCGATATGCTTATGCCCCATCATTTCGAGTGTTTCTTCTGGTGTCGACCGTTTGATCCACTGGATACAATCTTCCGGAGCTCCTGCTGCTACAGCCGCTTCATAACAGATACGTGCCGCTTCGCAAGTGCACTTTTTGGCCGATCCGTGAGGCCTTATAATGATTGGATTCCTGGTTTTCATCGAAATCAGGATCTTGAAAAGGGCTGTCGAAGTCGGGTTGGTGATCGGCGTCATGGCAAAGATCGGTCCGATAGGCTTCGCCACCTCTGTGATCCCGGTCACCGGATCTTCCCGTATAATTCCTGCGGTTTTCATATCACAGATATCCTGATAAACATACCGTGTGGCAATGACATTTTTCGAAACCTTATCTTCCCACCTGCCGATGCCTGTTTCCTCATGCGCCATCTTTGCAAGCAACACCCTGCTGTTGAACCCGGCTTCATAAACTGCCTTAACAATCTGATCCACACGCTCCTGCGAGTATGTGCTGAATTTCTCGCCGGATATTCTCGATCGCTCCATGAGCTCATCTATATCTAATCCTTTGGTTCTGATCTCTTCACTCATTTTTATCCCCTCCATTATGTTTTACGGCATCCCCTTTAATAATTAATCCTCAATAAAATTAACTTGCATTCGGATACCTGAAACGTAAACTGAAATCTAAAAATAACAGAAATATTATGAAACGGATTTTTTTACCGGCTTTTGCCCTATGTATGCTGTTCGCCTTTACAGGTGTGCAGGCTCAGAAAAACAAGTCCGACGATAAAGCGGTCGTCGAAAAAATCATTAAGATCGGTCAGACTGACAATCAGACCATGAACCATCTGGATGTGCTCTCCAACCGTTTTGGCGGCAGAATTTTAGGTTCCGATGCGTATGAAAATGCAGCGGAATGGTGTATGCAGCAGTTTAAAAGCTGGGGGATGGAATCACGGCTTGAAGAAGTCGGTACCCTCCCGGTTGGTTTCAACCGTGGTCCCTGGTTCGGCCGGTTGTTGAGTGAAAACGGGATGGATCTGCATTTTGCCACCCCGTCTTACACCTCCGGCACTCATGGAGTAGAACGCGGACATGTGCTGATCGAACCCAAATCCCAATCCGAATTCGACCAGATGAAGGGCGTTTTAAAAGGAGCCTGGGTGCTCATATCAGGCGAAAACAGCGGCTGGCCGATTGATTATTCATCCGATGGGGATGCCAGAAGAGCTAAGATCATCGTACAAAATGATTCGATCAACAACCTAAACCGTGATATCCGGATGGAAAACCGTCGGAACCCGGGTGGCGCGCAAAAAGAACTACTTCCCCTCAAGGAAGAACCCGCCTTGTTCTACAAGCAGATGCGTGAAGCTGGCATCCTCGGTATCATCCAGTCGGCTGCCGTACCAATCCGGGTATTGTATGATCGCCGCAATATCGACAAAATGACCTTCGAAACCCTCCCTACCGTTCCCGACATCAAACTCGAGGATAAGCAGTATAAGATTATTGAACAGATGGTTAAGGAACGCCGGTATTTCCAGCTGGAGTTTGATATCCGTAATTATTTCAGAATGGGACCAATTAAATATTATAATGTTATCGGCATCATTCCGGGAACCAAATACAAAGACGAATATGTGATCATGGGCGGCCACCTGGATTGTTTCGATGTGGCATCCGGTGGCGTGGATGACGGATCCGGAGTCACCCCGGCGATGGAAGCTGCCCGCCTGATCATGGCTGCAGGAGGCAAACCCCAGCGTACCATTCTGGTTTGCTTGTGGGCCGGCGAAGAATTTGGCCTCCTCGGATCAAAAAGCTTTGTGGAAAAAAACACCAAAAACTGGAGTAAAATTTCCAACTACTTTAACCGTGACGGCGGACCATTGGTGGCGAACAGCCTGAGCGTGACGCCTGCCATGTATGACGATTTTGTAAAAATTTGCGAACCACTGAACAGCATCAACCCGGATTTTCCGTTTACCCTGACCAAGCAGACCGGTGACCCGAGACCCCGGCCCACCAGTGCAGGCGGATCCGACCATGCCTACTTTGCCATGAATGGCATTCCGACCATCAGTTTCGGCCAGGCAGATACCAAGGGTTATGATTTTAACTATGGTGAAATCTGGCATACCGAACGCGACATGTATAACAAAAGCATTCCGGAATATCAAAACCAGACCTCTGTCGTTACCGCCGTGGTGATTTACGGAGTGGCCAACCTCGACCACGTGCTTTCACGCGAAGGACTTTATAAGTAACCCGCCAATTAGCCTTCCTAATAAAAAAAACTCTGTGCCTCTGCGTGCCCTGTGTTGAAATATTTTTGACACAGGGGGCATAGAGGCACAGAGTTTAAATAACGTGGTCCCGCTTATTTACGGATGACTCCGCCTTCCATGATGAGTTCGTACACATATCCGGCACCAAAATCCTTATTCAGGACAACAGTCCCTTCAAATTCGAGGATATCATCCACATTGGCCGACTCAAGAGTGGTTACCGTCAGGTCGAAATTGCCTGAATCATTGGTGCCATCCTGAAGATGCACCCAGTTGCGGTCCATCACTTCGGGGTTAACTTTCACTACTTTGCCCTTAACCTTTACCTTCTTGTTGGCATACTGGCTGCGGTTCTTATACAGTTCAGCAATCGATATTCCACCTGCTGACGGCGCAATTACCTCATTCAGTTGCTGCTCCACCTTTGGTTTGCCCATGGTGGTGGGAGCTCCCATTGGATCCTGCTGCATGGCCCCCATACCCGCATCTTCACTGATGAAAAAGATCACCGGGAAGGTCCGGTCGAGCTCCTTGCTCTTGAAATCCCGCATCTCGAGTGCCTGGCCATAGGAATATTTGCCACCCACAGCCGCATCATCCTTGATGGTGGCCACCCAATATTCAATCTGATCTTCCTTCACACGCATGTAGGTATAGGACGAAGCCTGAATGACCTCCTCGATTACGACATTATGCATCGGGGCGCCAGAAGGCTGTGTGGCAACCATTGCTGTTTGCGGAATCGCATTTAGCGGATTCTGATCATCTGGCTTTTTTGCCAATTTGAAAACCAAACCCACTACGACTAATGCTAAAATTACACCTAAAAAGTATTTCATACTACTACCTGTTTATGTTCAACAATTAAAATCTCAAATTTAAACTTACATAGATACGATGATAACGGGCAACTTCCTCAAGGGTCAACTCATAATCCAGCGAAAATGACATTTTATTATTGAATTGCCAAGATAAATTTGCCTGAGCAATATTTTGCACCAGGCGAGAATCTGAATTCACAAAATGATAATCGACAAACCGGTAATTAAATTCACCGTACATTTTCCCGGGAATGATATCGCGGTATAGCCGAAGACCATAAATAGACCCGTCCATATAATTGGTTTTCAATAAATTAGCTGTTAAGGTGGCCGACACTTTAATCCCGGGTATCTGATTCACGGTAAAATAACCGTTCAGGTTCTCATTGGGATTGATGTCGTTGGTTCGAAAACGGTACCCCCCGGTAACCCCCAAACTTCCAAATACTCCAAGCCGGTAATTGATTCGCGCCTGAAAGCCCTGACGGGTGGCATCTTCCAGCAACCGGTCGGCAATACCCTTATAGGTTTCATAATAGATCACATTTTTTCGGGCATCGTACGAAACAAAAACCGTTAGGGGTTTGAAAATCCTATATCTCAGGGATGCATAAAGACCCGTGAGCGTCGGCTCGTTTTTCGGCACGCCTTCCACCACCTTGTATAAATCCAGCTCGAACGATGTGAACAGGAACAGGTTCTTCAGCAGGGAGTTGTCATGCTGAAAGTATACAAACCTCCGGTCGGTGATTCCGGTATTCTTCTGCTCGAAAAATGCCAGGGAGCTTTGCATCCTGCCCATTTTGCCCAACACGGAATGCCCGACAAATGCCCCATATTCCAGGAGCTTGATGTTTACATTATAGTCGGCATCGTTTGGTCGCGAGCCTGCGATGGCACCAAACGTCATCTGCCCGATAGAGGTTTCGGCCTGCAATCCATCGACCGCGCCGATGTTCGACAGGTTTATGTTCACTTTGCGGCCAAACGAAATATTGGTTTTTTTGCTGATATCATACTGCAGTGCCAAACTGTAAATCTTCAGGGCGCTGAAGATATTGGCCTGTACCTCGGCCCACCTTTTCAGCTGATGGGAAAATGAGATATAACTTTCCACCGAGAACCTCGAGTCAGCGAGATTATTGGCCCGCAGCGACAGGGTATAGCGCATGCGCTGAGAGTTATCGACCGGGGTATTCGAAAGGTTTGAATAGGAGGATAAAGACAACGATCCCTGTATACTCTGCCTGCGCTTATCCACGATGGGTTTTGGTACCGAATCGTTTCCCGTACTGGTCGTATCCTGCCGGGCAATCTGGTTGGCAGGCTGATCAATTTGCGGCTTCTCCTTCTTAATTTTGATCCGCACCTTTGCCACCACCGGATCATCAGCCTTCACATCGGACGGACCCAGGGGTAACCCCACGCAGGATACAGATGAAAGGTTCTCCACGATAAACAGGGGAATCAGGATGTTATCCACCGATCGAAAAATGGTATCCCCCACGTGGATATTTTCGGTGGATTCAAATTTTACATAAATATTCTGGGCGGTGATATAGGAAACCTTACCCGCCAGCTGCGACAGGGTTTCCTGTCCTTTGGTTTGAATGGTTATCGTTAGGGCTGCAAGAATAAATATCAGGTTCTTTCTCACTATTGTTTTTATTCCTTTCTGGTTATTATCCCCGTGAATGACAATTTAAACGGGCTTAACGCAAGTGGCAGCTTGAGCATTTTATATCCTCAAATTTGTACTTAATATACCGGACGGCGCCCTCGGTTACTTCCTTATGGCACTTCGCACAGGCTACGTCTTTATGACTGCCGTCAAGTTTAAACCGGGCCTTGTCGTGATTGAACTGAACGGGTTTCCATCGTTCATAAACATGACATTGGGTGCATGAATTATTTTCCTTGGTATCAAATTGATTATTATGGATATCCGTATGGCAATCCAGGCAGCGGCCGGTCATGCCCGAGAAACGTTGCACAACCGTTCCGTCCTGCCCTTCCTTGAAATGACACTTTTTACACCCGATATCGGCATGCTTCCCGGTCAGCTTGAATGCAGAGGTGTTGTGATCAAATTTCACCTGGCTCCAGGCTTTAACATTATGACAGTTTTCGCAATTTTTCTCTCCGAAAAACTTCGGATCAATATTATTCTTGTGGATGTTTTCGTGACAATCCACGCATGTTTTTTTCAAATCCTTAAAGATCCAGTCTGCCCCCCTTTTATGACAGGAAAAGCAAGGCGTGGCGAGATGTGATCCTTCCAGTACAAAGGATGATTTGTTATGGCGTTCGATGGTATAGTTAGATTCCTTAAATCCTGCCAGGGTATGGCAATCCTTGCAGTCGGACACCACTCCCGGTTTCTTGAACTGGCCCTTATGAGTGTCTTTATGGCAATCGGTACAATGTGCATATTTGAGATTTGCCGTCAGGCTCACCTTGTGGCACGACTTGCACTCTACTGTAATATGCTTTCCCTCAAGTGGGTAGCCGGTTTTATTATGATTGAACTTTGAGAGTCCCTCCACCTTTTTGAATGATTCTTCCGTATGGCATTTCTTGCAATCCCGCCCAAACTTATTTTCATGGATATCCTTGTGACAATCGGTGCAGTTGGCAAAGGCCAGACTCGTGAATTTTTGGAATTTGACCCCGTTTTCATCAGTTACTTTATGGCACTTTGCACAATCGACGGTTTGATGCTTACCGATCAATGGGAATTTGGTCTTTTTATGATCAAAACCCAGCACTGGCTTGAATGCGTCGTTATTATGACAGTTTAAACAATTGGTTGACAGTGTATTCTGATGATAATCCTTGTGGCAGTCCAGGCAAGTTGTTCCTAAATCCAGGTAGGATCCGGAACTCTTCTGCGATTTTTTTACCTTAACCAATTCAGGTTTATGGCAGGATTGACAGGTGAGTGATTTGTGTTTCCCAACCAGTGCAAAGCCGGCATCGCGGTGATCAAATTTGCCGGGATCAAAGCGGACAATCTTAAAATTCCGGCCATGATGTTCATTGTGGCAGGCGAAGCACTCCCGGCTTTTCACCTCAGCCGAGGAATGGTACCCTTTATTCTGATCGATAAGCGCCTTGATCTCCTTATGGCAATCCAGGCATTTCGAGGCCAGCACCTTTTTCCCGACTTCGTGGCATTTGGTACAGTTCGAAATTCCCTCCAGGCTGGAGTGGGCCTTGGTCAGGTCACCGGGTGAGATCTGTGCTTCAGCAGTCACCGGCCAAGCCAGTCGGACCAATAGCATAAAAGTAACATACCATGAAACTTTCATGATCGATCCGGCAAGGGTATTCTGGATCCTATTTCTCATGTTTTAGTATAGCTTCCCCAAATTTACGGGTGATTTTAATACCTGACTTTTCGAGAAATTGGGTCGGCAACTCACCGCCCGCCAGAATGTACACCTGATCGTTTTCAATTTTAATACCCTGATCGGAATCCTTTCCGGTATAATACACGTATTCGTTATCGATCAGGGTAAGGTTGGTACTAAACAGTACATCAAGCGTTTTATCCGCGATAGCCTGTTTGATTTTTTCATTGTTTTTAACTTTAATCCTACCGAAAGAATCTCCACGATAAGAAAGTGAAACGCTATTCTGTTCGGCCAGCAGCAGGGCGGATTCAATAGCTGAGTCTCCGCCACCCACAACCACAATCTTCTTACCTTCAATATTTTCCGGCTCAAGCAAACGGTACGCCACTTTTTCAAGCTCTTCGCCCGGAATGTTGAGTTTTCGTGGAGAGCCCCTCCGGCCGATGGCCAGCAAAACCTTTCGAGTGGTATAAACCTCACAAAGTGAGGTGCTTAATGAGAACCCACCGGATTTGGGTTCAATGGACTCCACCTTGGTACTCTGTTTGATTTCAATATTGTTTTTTTCCAGAACGGTTTGCCAAAGTTTAAGCAATTCGCCCTTATTCGTCTCCTTCAGTTTCACCTTTCCATACAGCGGCAGATCCATTGGGGAGGTCATAATGATTTTGGCCCGTGGGAAATTGAAAACCGTTCCGCCAAGGGTATCCTGATCAAGGGTCAAAACTTTCAGGTTATTCTTTTTGGCAGCCAGGGTTGCTGAGATTCCCGCCGGTCCGGCACCCACCACAATCAGGTCATATTCAGCCTCCACACTTTTATCAATGGTCTTCACCAGGTTTTCAACTGCCTGCCGGCCCTGTTCCACGGCATTACGAATGAGTCCCATGCCGCCGATCTCGCCGGCCATGTATATTCCGGGAACATTCGACTCAAATTGCTGGTTCACATGAGGCAGATCGACACCTCTCTTTTCGGTACCGATGCATAGGGTAATGGCTTCAACCGGGCAGGCATGGAAACAGGCTCCGTGGCCCACACAACGCGACGCATTGATGATGGTGGCCTTTCCGTTAGCTATACCGAGGATGTCATGTTCATGACAAGCGGTTATGCAGGCACCGGTCCGGATACAGCTATTCACATCCACTACGGGATGCAGGGATACCGGTTCGTGCAGCCCCTCTTCCTTGGCAACCTTGATCTTTTCGTAAACAATTGCCGTATCACGCTTTTGCTTGCGGACATAGACAAAAACGATCACCCCGATCAGAATAATCACGAATGAATAAATGATAATATTTTCGATCAGTACTTCCATAGGTTAAAAAATCCATTTATACCCTAACGTAATCACCACTACCACATGTATCACCATTACAATCAACATCGCCAAAGCAAACGGAAGATGCAGCACATGCCAGTATTCCATCAGATTCTTCATGGAAACCAGCATATCGATTCTTCGGTTCAGCGTAATTTCATTCTTCAATACCTGCCGTGCCTTTTTATAATCGGCCCGTGAAAGATTTAGCTGTTTAAGGTCCTTCTTTAAAACTTTAAACACGCCACGGTCATATCTATAACCGGCAATAATCCGGCTAAAGAATCCTTTATCGGAAAAATCAGGCCGGTTACTAAACGCATCCGGTGCCAGACCGGGAATGAGGGTCTCATTTTTCATAACATTGATCTCGTTGAGGCTCAACTCCCTACCCTCCACCGAACGCGGGATCTGGATATAGATAAAACGACCGATCACCCCGCTTAAAACGACTGCAACCATACTCCAGAAACTGATTGCCACCAGGCCCCCAAATTTAAATGTGGTGTGAAAAACAACGAAAACAGGGCCCAAAACGCATAGGAAGATGTGAAATTCGAGCCAGTGTTTAAGGTATCCAAGACCTGCCAGCCGCTTAATTCTTTTCCGGGCCATGTACATGCCCACACCCAGTACAACCATCGCGGATCCGACAATGCCAAAGCCATGTCCGAGATATCCGCTGGGTTTTAAAACCTCATTCTGCGGATGGAAAAAGCGCTCTTCAATACTCTCACGGTAATACCCGAACCCGATATAGGTTAAAGCAATTACCGAGGCAATCACAATGAATACCAAAGACGATATATATATCCTATGTGTGGTTCTTGTCATGCGTATTTTCAATAACGGACAAAGATAGCCATTGTTGTATCCAATCACCAACGGAAACCAAGGAAACCCGGGGCATCCTTCGGAGCGACTTTCAACCAAAATGTCGTAATAACAAGTAATTCAGAAGACTATGAGCTCACAAGGAATTTTGAAGTCGTCAATAAATTATGACGAATCTCATAGTTTAATTCGAGTAGTATTTTAATTTATGCGCTAGGTCACTGTGCCGATATGCAGTACAGATACTTAAACCCCCTTAAAAACAGGTCGTTACCAATAATAACCGGAGATGCATGAAAAGTATCATCGAGTTTGTTGTTGGCCAGCACTCCGAATGCGGGTCCGGCTTTTATCACATCCACAACACCCTCAGCGGCAATGTATAACCGATCGCTGACACCGGTCGGTGACGAATAAATATTTACGATTCCCGGAAGGTTCTGATTCACATAATTTACTTTGCCGTCTTTGGCATCGAGGCAGGTGATGGTACCATTGTTGGCTTTCAGGAAATAAAGTTTGCCGTCCATTAAAACCGGACTGGGCGTATAGGGGGTATCCTGCATGTATTTCCAAACGATGACACCGGTGTCGGTGATGTTGCCTTTAGCTTTAGCCAGGTCGATAGCCAGCAGGGCATTGCCCCGGTATCCGCTCATCACATAGAGCAACCCATTGGCATATACCGGATTGGGGATCACATTGCGGGTAAGACCGGTACATTCCCAGATCAGGGAACCGGTTTCAAAATCGTAGCTGCGAACCTTGCCCGTTGCAGCGGTAATCACCTGAGCCTTGCCGTTCACCTCCACAATCAAAGGGCTTGCCCACGAGGATTTTTCATCCCGATCCACTTTCCAGACATCCTTTCCGGTTTTCTTATCCAGAGCCACAATAAAGGATCCGGCTTCATTATCCCAAATCACTACAATTTTATCTTTATAAATACTCGGAGAGCTACCCTCACCGAAACTCATAACGATCTCCATTTGCCCAAAATCCCGGTCCCAGAGGATGTTCCCCTTAAAATCCAGGCAAAACAATCCCCGCGACCCGAAATAGGCATAAATATTTTCACCATCGGTGACTGGTGAATCGGAGGCCCAGCTGCCCAGGTTATGCGTTCGTTCTATTGGAATTTCTTCCTTAACCACTTTCTCCCACAGTATCTTACCGGTATTTCGGTCGACCGAAATGACTTCAAATTTGTGGATGAACTCGGTGGCACTCGATGGCGGTCCGAGTCTTGCACCTTCCTGTTTGGCGTCACCTTCCACCGGCTTCTTATCGGTGGGAACGGCAGTCAGCACAATGATCTGGTTTCCCCAGATAATCGGGGTGGCATGACCTTTCCCCGGGATCTCAGTTTTCCACTTAACGTTTTTAGTCTCGCTGAATTCGACAGGCGGATTACCCGGATAGGCAGCTCCTGTTTCAAACGGACCTCTCCATTGCGGCCAGTTGCTGGCGTTTGAAGTGGCAGTTGTCTGGGCCCTGAGGGCACCAAAAGCAAACAGGCTCAGGGAGCCTAATAGGATGACTGAAATGTTAAGTCTGATCTTGTTCATTTATCTTCCACTATATGTTTATACCTCTTCTCGTCTTATCGTCTTATAGTCCTACCGTCTTCTCTTCCCAAATCCACCCACCAGGAGAAGGATCCCTGTCACGCCAGCCACTCCTCCACCTATCATTTTCATAGTCGACTCGTTATTGACACTAGTTTTAGATTTAACCGTATCATCCGTTATCGCTTTCAGTGCATCAGAAAAGCCCTTTTCGACTTTGGCCACAGGTGTCTGCTTTTGCTCGTATCCGTCATATACAAAATAACCGCCGCCAACAATCAGCAGTATCCCGGCAATAATAATAATTGTTTTCATGATGGGTTCTGTTTGCCGCGAAGATAGTCAGATTTCGGAGTTGACAAGCTTAATGCATGACAACCGGCAGAATAAATCCCTTTTCATCGAAATACATTCTGTCCATGCAGGTTACCCTCGAGTTTCCGTCAGTTTCAGTTAAGGGCCGACGGTGGTAAACCATATACCATTCATCTTTCCCGGGGATCTTAATGACGGAATGATGCCCGGCCCCGGTACCCACTTTTGGATCCTGCTGCAACACTTTTCCGATCCGCTTAAAGGGTCCGAAAGGTGAATCAGCTATAGCATAGGCTACGCAGTAGTCCGGACCGGTCCAGCCCCCTTCCGACCACATAAAGTAATACTTGTGGTCTCGGATAAACAGGAACGGACCTTCCACATAACCTTCCGGCGTAATTTCCCGGAAGGTGTTTCCATCGTCGAAAGGCATGAATCCGGTGAAATTATCGTTCAATTTTGTGATGTTGCAGTGCCTCCAGCCGCCATAAATCAGGTAATACTGGCCATCGGCATCTTTAAAGGCAAACTGGTCGATAGGCTGCGCACCGTTGTAAAATTGGTCGATTAAGGGTTTACCCAGATAATCCCTGAAAGGTCCGGAAGGCTTGTCGGCAACAGCCACTCCGATACCTCCCTTTTCCTCGTTGTTCTGGATATCGTTGGCTCCGAAAAAGAAATAAAATTTACCCTCTTTCTCAATGACCGACGGTGCCCACATCGCCCGCTTTGCCCAGCGGATGGCTGCCGTATCCAATACCTGCTCATACTTGGTCCAGTTAATCAGGTCGGGCGATGAGAACGCATCAAAAAACACCTGTTTCCCATACTTAGCCGAATAGGTCGGATATATCCAGTAGGTTCCGTCAAAAACGCCTCCTTCCGGATCCGCGTACCAACCCGGAAACAGCGGATTTGCAGGCAATTTAATTTCGGAACTCCCCTGTGAATAGCTGTATGAAAATGAACTGATAAGAGAAATGAGAAGGATCAGATTTCGTAACATGGGACATCAGGTATTATTTAATTAAATCGTTCAAGATTGTTAAGGCAGTCAGGATGCAGGGCTCACAAATGGCCTCATGAAGATGGTCTTTGCTAACTCTTAATCTGCCTTCCTCGCTGTTAAGGTCGGCACCCAGCAGTATCCTGCAATTGGTTGATTGATGTACGTCAGTAAACCGGGAATTAAACTCACGGATCCTATCATAAGAGGCCGATTTCCGCTCGGCATTCTCAACAGAACGCAACCCCTGATAGAACCCGATAACCATGAATGCTCCGGTAACCACCCCGCAGGTTTCCTGAAGTCTTCCCATTCCCCCGCCGAACCCGGTGGAGATTCGGATCCCCGTTTCCCGATCGAAGCCCAATTTGTTTGCAAAGGCATCTACTACGGTTTGTGCACAGTTCAGTCCCGACCGGAAAGAAGACAGCACCGACGGCACTTCCAATCTTAAGGAGAGACAGCTTAGTCCTCCATCGAGTTTCCTGAATTCCGAAACCGCAAGTTCCGTAACACGGTACCCTGCTTTGATCAGCTTAGCCCGCGTAAGGGGAAAGCCATCTGGCATCAATATCGTACCGTTGACCCATACTGCATTGGCCGCATAGGCTTCCTCAACCGGTACCAGAATTCGGATAAACTGCTGAAAATCCGGCAGATCATAAAACTCTTCAACGACCAATAAGGTGTTGTTTTCCAGATAGGAAATGCCGGTTTTCAGATGCAGCATTTCGGTAAGCGGAACCACGCAGCCGGTCATCCCGAATTCCTCCAGAATCCGGATCAGCTGTTCAGCTCCTTCCCGGTTGGTCCGTTCCGAAAGACCAATGAAATAATGTGAACCCACCATTAAAACATCCCCTGCCTCCAACGTCCCCGGAAACCGGATGTGCCGGATATCGCGGTAAAATTCAGACAGAACGCTGTCCATTCCCTCCGTTTCGCCTTTTCTGGACACGGCGCCCGGAAGGGTAATAATGGCACATTCCGGCGTACAAACGGCCACATCTTCAACAAATACCGAATCGGGAAAGCGCGAATCCGCTTCCAGAACCGTAACTATTAATCCGCAATCTTCCAGTGCTTCCACATATTTCCGGTGTTGCTCTGAGGCAGCAATAAAATCGGGCGTTCCGAGTCCGGCGGAGGTCATTCCACCAACCATCTCCGGACAGGGCTTTCGTACAATGGCACCGGCAAATCTTCGCTCTTTCATCTTAACAATTTCGCCTTAAAGTAAGGTTGTCCTAAAATCTTGTGGCCTTTTATCAATATCTTTGGAAAAATACGAATTTATTCGCTGGGTGTTTGGATTGAAAAGCATTTCAGACAAGCATAAAATGGAACCGTCAGGTAAAAAGAAAAATTGGAAACTCAGATTGGGAATCATCATTCTGATCGTTTCATTTGCCACCACTCCAATGATTCTCGCCACTCCGTTTCTTAAAATTGACAACAAATTAAAGATTGCCATAACCACCGGATTGATTATAGTGGGCAATATCACCTTTTATTCTGGTGGCTTTCTGGTGGGGAAGGAGCTGTTTTCAAAATACAAGTCGTTGATGAATCCCAAAAACTGGTTCAAAAAAAAGAAAGCCTCCAAAGAAGATTGACCTCAAACCAAACCATTTTTGCTGCCAAGCGTTGAAGAGTAAGATACCGATATAGTCTTACCTCTTATCTTAAAAATTATTCATCATGTACACTCCAAAAGGCACAAAGGAAAACCCGTGGAAACTGAAAACTCCACCCAATACAGCTGAATACGAGATGTATAAAGATGTAAAAGACGGGCAGGAGGTATTAATCTGCAAGGTGGGTACCACCATACTATTTTATCAATACCGCTGCCTGACCGACTTGCAGGTGATGCTGATCAAAAAAGGAGGCTGGACCGATCTGGGGGGTGCCGATGAACAGAAAGAGGCCAAAGAGGGAACTATCGAGGCTTGGGCACGTTCAGAAAACAATCCCGTGCAGGGTTGGTATGGGTTAAAGAAAGGTTTGCGCGGACGATTTGGCGTATATATTCCACCACTCATGGAAGAACTGGGTATCGCCGAAATCACCCATGATCCCAAAAACAACCGGATGCGTGCGATTTAAACCCTTAGGTGACAATTCAAACACGCGGTACTCGTATAGGAATATCCCGAACGGCCACTATGCTTACTGTCCATGCTTGACTTAGAATGGCAGGTGAGACATTGGAATACGGCAAAATTCGTAGGAGTGTTATGACATTCACTGCACTGGTTCCATCTTCCTTTATGTTTTCCGCTGTATATCCGAAAATATTGCGAATCATGATTGAACGTTGAAGGCGTCCAGGCTGATGTGGTATGACATTGGGTACATTCAGTCGGGAATTGCGCCGTCTTATGATTCGGGTTGGTTGTGGCATTGTATTTTGCCGTATGACAAGCAAAGCAGGTATTGGGGGTGGTGGCATAATTTCCCTTATGACATAAAGCACAGTTGTTTGAGATGGCAGTATGTGCTCCGGTAAATGGCCAGTAGGTGTTATGAACCGCGAAGGTGGCAGGCTTCCATCCGGCAGTTGTGGTATGACAATCGCCACAGGTAACTGCCAACCCTAAGGTTTTATGATTCGGATTGGTGGTGGCATTGTAATTGACTGCGTGACAGGCATTGCAATTCGTCGGGGTACCCTTGAAACCATTGGTATGGCACTTGGCACAGGTCACCGTGGTATGCGAACCCGTCAACGGGAAGCTGGTAGTGGAATGGTTAAATACCGCATTGAGCCAGTTGTTGGCATTATGACACAGCTTGCAATCCGTTGGATACGACTGTGTTTTGTGGTCCTTGGCTCCGTCATACTGCACCTGGTGACAGGTAATACAATTGGTACTGGTATTCAAAACCGTTCCCTTATGGCAACTCGAACACTGCACCACTGCCGCATGTCCGCCCGTCAGCGCAAACCCGGTAGTAGTATGGTTGAACGACGAGGGCTTCCAGGCGGTGGTGTTATGGCAGGTGGCGCATAATCTCGGA
>JBBQOG010000024.1:0-16552 GCA_038330665.1 Bacteroidales bacterium | reverse complement strand
TTAGTAAAAACGGTAGCAGGCAAAGTATTTATAGCACCAAAAACTACAGTGCCTGTTCCTCGTGTCCAGGTTTTCGTTCCAGTTCCAGCTACAGTCATTTCTCCATTGATTGTCAAAGTACCGCCCGATGTCATGATTATGGAGGAGCTGGAGGTCTTGGTTGTATTTCCCATGGCCAGATTATTACAAATGAGGTTAGAACCATTTTGAAAAGTAATCGTTCCATGGCTCGCATTGTTTACCGTCCCTCCAACCTGAACAATTCCTGAAACGGTCAACACTGGGTTGCCGGTGGTACTAAATTGAATTGCTCCCGTTCGAGGGAAAGAGTTATTTTTTCTATTCCCACCAATAGTTAGAGAAGCACAAGCTGCGTTTGTAATATCAATCGTGACAATATTTCCATTTTCAATTGTTACAGCATCGCTGCTTGTTGGAACACTTGCTCCAGCTGTGCCTCCGGAGGTAGTTGACCAAGTGGTTATCGAATTCCAGTTTCCAGTAGCCACGGAAAAGCGATTCGCACCGAAGGCACTTCCTATCCCAATCGCGAAAAAAAATAGCGTGATAAACAGATTTTTGATGAAATCAATAGACCCCCAACCTCTTGATTTCTTAGCAAAGTGACTCCCCTCCCTCCGGCTCCCCTGCCAAAAAGAAACTATATTTCCGACAGCCGAAAAACTACTCCAGGAGCCTGCTTTCATAAGGTTTATATTGCTTTAACCTAACAAAGATACATAAATGATGCCAAATCCTAATCTGCCGGTTTATGTATTATGAATTAGGCGGTTAGAAATTCTGCTGCTCCCAAATTATTCCATAATAAAATGGGAGAATATTCATTCTGGAAAATCGTATCAATGAGCATCAAACGAAGGAAATGGTATGTTTTTTTGTCTAATTTTGCGGGTTAAATGCAGCAGAAAGGTTTAATGCATAAAAATGGAGGTCGATTCCGGCGGTTTGCCTGGGGATTGTTGATGGTATTTATATTTTTGGCTCCACAGGTAAAGGCACAGGATACCCAGTCGTACGAGGAAATCATGGTTTTCCTGATGGTACAGCGGGTTGGGGGGATCGATATTCCGGCCATCTATTTCAATCAGCAAATCTATTTACCGATTCAGGATATTTTTGATTTTCTGAAGATCAAGAATTCGCCTTCGCCTACCTGCGACTCGATTTCCGGGTTTTTTATCGATCCTGAAGCATTGTATGTGGTTGACAAAATTCATAACCGCATCATCTATAATAAGAAAACCACTGAGCTGAAACCTAATGATTTGTTTCGTACGGAGTCCTGTTTATATCTGCGGTCCAATTTTTTCGGAGAGGTGTTTGGACTGGATTGTGATTTTAATTTCCGAAGTCTTTCGGTGATCCTTAACACCAAAATTGAGCTCCCCGTAATCCGCGATATGCGGTTGGAATTCATGCGAAGCAACATTGTAAAGATGAAGGGTGAGTTTGTGGCCGATACCATCATTCCACGTAGTCACCCTTTCCTTAAGTTTGGCGTGGCCGACTGGGCGGTGACTGCCAACCAGGAGATCGGGGGCCAAAGTCAGAGCCGGTTTAATCTGGGCCTGGGAGGAATCCTGGCCGGGGGCGAAGCGAAAGTGGCGCTCCAGTACTCAGCTGGTCAGCCGATTACAGAAAAATATCAGCAATATCTCTGGCGCCTGGTAAACAACGACCGCAAGGTTTTTCGACAGATCAGCGCCGGTAAGATCGCCACCCAGGCTACCTCATCGCTGTTTAATCCGGTGATCGGTGTACAGGTGAGCAATGCTCCGACCACCTACCGCCGGTCGTTCGGAACCTATACGCTTACGGATTATACCGAGCCCGACTGGGCCGTTGAATTGTACGTGAATAATGTGCTGGTCGACTTTAAAAAGGCCGATGCTTCCGGGTTTTTTACTTTCGAGGTGCCTTTAATGTACGGAACAACCAATGTGCTCCTTCGGTTTTATGGAACCTTTGGGGAAGAGCGTTCGAAGGAGCAGATGATCAATATTCCCTATAACTTCCTTCCGGCTAAGGAATTTCAATATACGGCCAGTGCATGTATCGTGGAGGATAGTACCTTAAGTCGGTATTCCCGGTTCAATGCGAATTACGGATTGGGCAAATCGATGGCCATCGGAGCCGGGGTCGAATATCTTTCTTCGGTAACCTCCGGTCCGCTGATGCCTTTTGTGAATACCTCCATTCGATTGGGATCCAATTTTCTGTTTTCGGGAGAATATACCTATGGGGTGAGAGGTAAGGGGATTTTGAATTACCGCAATAAGAAGAATCTTCAGGTTGAACTCAATTACACGCGATACGATCCCAATCAGAAGGCTATCAATTTCAGCTTTTTGGAGGAACGCAAGGCATCGTTATCTTTTCCGGTAAAAGCCGGTGGGTTTACTGCCTTTTCAAGGCTTTCAGTTACGCAGAATATCATGCCGACCACACAATACATGACAGCCGACTGGCTGGTTTCGGGAGTGATCTTTGGCGTCAGCACCAACCTGACCACCTACGCCATGCTGGCTGATATCGGTCACCCTTATGTTTATACGAACCTGTCATTGGGGGTGAGGCTCCCGGGAAGAATTTCCTTCCGTCCTCAGGGGCAATTCGAGTATTCCTCCATGCGGCTGATTCTTGCCAAGGCGGAATTTGAAAAGCAATTCATGAACCGGGGATACCTCAATGTTTCCTATGAATATAATTTTAAAACGGTATTGCAGAATATTCAATTCGGATTCCGTTATGAATTCTCTGGGGCCCAGGCCTCCTTTAACTTCCGGCGCAGCAATTCCGTTAATACCTTCTCCGAAAGCGCCAGCGGTAGTTTACTGGTGGATGCAAAAACCAAATATGTGGGATTATCCAGCCGGACTGGCATTGGTAAAGGCGGCATTGTGCTGATGCCTTTTCTCGATTTGAATGCCAATGGGAAATACGACAGGGGCGAGACAAAAGTATTGGGGCTTAAAATCAACATTAACGGCGGCCGGGTGGTGCAGAGCAAGCGGGATTCGGTAATCCGGATTTTCGATCTGGAACCCTATACCAGTTATCTGATCGAACTGAACCATTTTAGTTTCGATAATATAGCCTGGCAAATGAAACTGAAGAACGTAAGCGTGATGGTGGACCCGAACCAGCTGAAGCTGGTCGAAATTCCCATTACGGTGATGGGCGAAGGTGCCGGAGTCGTTGCCATGCGGACAGGGGGAGTGGAAACTGGAAAAGGCAGGATTACCGTTAACTTTTATACTGCGGACGGGAAGTTTTTTGCCAAAACATTGAGCGAACCGGATGGCTATTTCAGTTATCTCGGATTGCCGGGTGGATCCTACATAGTCCGAATTGACCCGGACCAGATGGCCAAACTTAACTGGACCGCTACACCTGAGCGCATATCCTTTACCTTAAAAGTGGGTGAGGACGGGGATGTTAAGGATGGATTGGATTTTATCATTGAGTCGAACGTGAAGGATCCGGACCCTCCTGAAAAGGTAAAGGATTTGCCTGAAAAGGTAAAGGATTCACCAAAGGAAGAGAGCAAGCCTTTAGATACGCTGCCAATAGTTCAAAAGACAAAAGAAAAGCCCAAACCGATTGTGGTTAAGGATACCGTATTGGGTAATCAGGTAAATAAAGCGGAAACCCTGACTCCACCAAATACCACCACACCGGTAATTCCGAAAGACAGGAAAATGATCTACGTGATCCAGATTGCTGCGTCAAAAACCTATGAAGATCCCACCTTTTACCAGAATAAATTCGGGTTAAAGGAAAAGGTGTGGTACTATGAAAAGGACGGGTGGTTTAAGTATGTAGTAGGTCAATATTCCACAGCAAAAGAAGCCAACAACAAGATGAGCGAACTGATTATCAAGGGGTTCGTTACACCGGCAAACGCTGCAGACATAAAATCGGGGGATAAATAAATCCCAACTGGAAAAATCCCAAACAACAAATAACAAACAACAAATAAATCCCAAACCGCACTGAGGCAAGATCAATGCGTTCTTCAATTAACCCATTAGCAAATTAACCCATTAGCAAATTATCCCATTAGCAAATTAACCCATCAGCAAATTAACTAGCATATTGTTAAATCGTGCTCGCCGAGCTTAAGAGGATATACCCCGTACTCCCTGACGAGCTTTACCACATAATCATAATTTGCTGCTGAAACCGTGTTTGGGACGGAGTGATCGCTCTGAAAAATGAATCCGCCACCCTTGGCGGCGTTGAGTTTACGGAGGACAATCTTTTTGAGTTGTTCGGGGGTGCAGTCGGCCCATTCCATCACGTTCATGTTGCCGCAGAATCCCATGCGGTGGCCGTATTGGTGCCGGAGATCGACCACATCCAGTCCGGCCTTGGCTTCGAGCGGATTGTAGGCGTCGACTCCAATTTCGATGAAATCTTCGAATATTCGTTTTACGTTTCCACAGCCATGGTAAATGACCGGGATCCCGGCTTCATGACAAACATCCACCATGGCCTTGATTCCCGGTTTGAAGTGTTGGCGCCAGAATTCGGGCGAGAACAAAAGGTCGTAGGTAAAAGCCACATCGCCCCAGATCACCATCCCGTCGAGCAGTCCGTTTGCCGCCTTGATTTGGGCCTTGCAAATGCCCAGCATGAAGTCGTTGATCCGGGCGATAAAAGCACCCAATTCATCAGGATACATCAAGCTCCAGAGTAAAGTGTTTTCGGAACCGATTATGCGCCAGAGGGTTTCGTGACCTTCGCAAACGCTTCCATAAACTGGAAAGTTGGGACAGTTCGATTTTTCGGTATCAATCCAGGGGGGGGTGTTACGGGTAAATCCATCGCCCATGCCTCCAAGCTGATTGTCGCCCCCGCTGAAATAACGTCGGTCGTCGCAGGGGTCATCGAATCGGAAATCTTTCAGCATTTCAATTTCATTCGTCAAAAACCGGTCGAATCGGGGCATGGGATCGGCATAAACTTTGGTAATGATGGCTTCGAACCCGGTTTTCACCGTTATGCGGTCGTCCGTTTCGGCAACGACCTCAAAAGGCATGATGTGCGGATCCATGTTTGGCACGGTAACCTGCCAGTCGAGGTCGTAAT
This sequence comes from Bacteroidales bacterium, assembly GCA_038330665.1. Taxonomy (GTDB): domain Bacteria; phylum Bacteroidota; class Bacteroidia; order Bacteroidales; family UBA12481; genus UBA12481. The sequence goes on along the minus strand of JBBQOG010000024.1, from coordinate 11,437 downwards.
AATCATAAGGCGAAGCATCGTCCGGCAGATTCATTTCGCTGCGCCACCGTTCCAGAAAACTTCCCCAGAACAGATCACTTACCGGCACCCGGTCGGCCTCCTCATGGCGAAGGGTTTTGTTCATCCGGTCGAGCTTCTTCAGACAATTTGCGCTGCGTTCCATATCTAAAATATTATGGCTGAAAGATAATACCTTTGTTCCATGTATATTTCATTCAATCGCATCTCGCGTTTCGCATCACTCGTCACTTTTCTTAAAGTCACTCGTCACTTGTCACTCGTCACTTCTTCCTTGATCCTCCTCATCACCATCCCCCTCGCGTCGTGCAACAAGATTGAGCCGATCACCGATGTCGACGGCACCTTTACCGATGCCCGGGATGGTAAGGAATATGCCTATGTAACGATCGGCACACAAACCTGGATGGCGGAAAACCTGCGTTATAACTCGACCGACAGTACCGGTTGGTGGTGTTATAATGCGGCGGAGGGCAACTGTGATACCTATGGGCGGCTGTACAATTGGCAGACCGCGATGAATGCGTGTCCCTATGGCTGGCATCTGCCTAACGACGGGGAGTGGAAGAAGCTGGAGGTAGCAGCCGGTATGATGGCTTCGGATGCGGATAGTCTCGGCTGGAGAAATACTGGTGCTGTGGGTATCGCACTGAAAGCCAGGAAAGGCTGGAACTCGGGCGGCAACGGCGAGAATGTGGTTCGGTTCAGCGCCATCCCATCAGGCATCTTTGAGAGCAATGTGTATGAATTTATTGGGGATTTGGCCAGTTTCTGGAGCTCCTCCTATGTGGATGAAACGCATGCCTGGGGGCGCGGACTGATCTGGCACGCCGAAGGGGTTTACCGCTGGAAGTATGAGAAGACCAGCGGGTTTTCGATCCGGTGCGTGAAGAACTGAACAGAAGGCAGAAGGCAGAAGGCAGACAACCCCTGAAACTTTGTAACATATTTTGCTTTAATTTGATCCGGATTTGGACGAAGAGATATGAATAAACGATTGATCAGGCGTTCCTATTTTTATGGCGTCATTTCGGTGGCGGTTTTTTTCTTTCTCTATCTGATCACTGCCATAGCCGTTTTATTTGTTCTTACCGTTGCTGCTTTTCATTGGAAGAAGCCGATCCGGCCGATCATGAGGGTTTGGGCCCGGACGATATTTCTGATGCTTGGAAAGCGGCTGCGGGTGAAGGGGATGGAGAATATAGATAAAGACAAAAATTACATCCTCCTCGCCAATCATGCCAGTTTATTCGATATCATGGCTATTCTGGCTTTTTATCCGGGGGTTTCCTGGTTCGGGCGGGAGTATCTTCTGAAGGTTCCACTCTTTGGAAGGGTTCTGAAGTTAACCCATTATGTGCCGATGAAATCCGGGGATGTCAGGAATACGAAGGAAATGTTGAGTCACCTGGTAGATAAATCAGGTGCACAAACAATCGCGATTTTTCCGGAAGGTACACGCACCACAAATGGCCAGATCAACCGGTTCCACAAGGGATTTGTTCATATCCTGAAGGCCACCGAGATGAGTGTGCTACCGGTTACACTTAACGGGTTTTTTCTGTTAAAACCCAAAAACAGATTAAGCATAGATTTTGGGTCAAAAATTGAAGTGGTAATTCATAAACCCATTGAATATCAGGAATTAGCAGAACAGAATGACCTCGCTATACTGGATAAGGTAAAAGTGGTTATTGAGTCTGCCTATACACATGGTGCATCCCAACAAAACTCCTTCAAATGACCACCACAAACTCCGCCGGCGATCGCTGGGCATTTATTGTAAACCCTATTGCAGGTAATGGTTTCGGCCACAAATATGAATCCACGGTTGAGGAGAAGATCAGGGAATACGGGGTGAATGCCGACATCATTTATACTGAGTATTCCGGACATGCCACCGAAATTTCAAAGACTTGTGCGGAGAAAGGTTACCGGTACATTATCGGGGTGGGTGGCGATGGAACCATGAATGAGATTGCGCGTCCGCTGATTGGCCGTAAGGATATTATCACGGGAATCATTCCTGCCGGAACCGGCAATGATTTTATTCAGATACTCGGTTTCCCGAACCGTTTTACCGAATCGGACTGGAAAATATTTTTTGAAAAGAATGTGATTCCAATGGATGTGGGTTCCTGCAATGGCAAGTATTTCCTGAACGGTATGGGCCTGGGCTTTGATGCACAGGTAGCTGCCGAAAATTATATTGAACCCGGAAAAGTGAAACAGGGAGGCCAGTATAAGTATATCTGGCATATTGTTAAGACTTTACTTTTTTTCAAAGAACAGGAAATGACCCTTCTTTCCGGGTTCCAGCGAAGTACTTCAACCTGTTTTATGAATACTGTAGCTGTGGGCCGCCGGTTTGCCGGCAGCTTCTTCATCACGCCGAAAGCCATAGCCAACGACGGTCTCCTGGATGTGTGCAACGTTAAAAAATTGAACCTGCTCCAGCGGTTCCGCATCCTGCTGATGGTGCCAAAAGGAACCCACATCACCAGCCCTAAGGTGGATTATCATCAAACGGACCATATTGAAATTGAGTTCGCGACAAAAGTGCCTTTTCATGTGGACGGAGAACTGAATTTTGCCAGAAAGTTTGATATCCAGGTGCATCCCGGTGCCCTCAATATCATCTATAATCCGGAGGGGAAGCATTTCTTCAGCTGAAACTGCCCCCTTCCCCCTGCCGACTGCCGACTGCCCACTGCCGACTGCCCATAAACTTTTTATATCGAAATATCTAATTATGAAAATATTCATATACATTTAGTTCGACCAAAAAACACTAAGCTATGCCTCCACAAATTAAACGGCTTGCTTTGCTCTTCGTCCTTTTTATCGGGCTTTTCCTAACCCTGAAGTATTTTCTGACCCCCAAATCGTTCGGCGAGTTCGGACATTACAGAGGACTTTCGATTCAGGAAAACATTGCCAAGGTTCCGGATTATGCCGGACAAAAGGCTTGTGCCGATTGCCATCAGGACGTACTTGACCTGAAGGCGGCTAATGAGCATGCACCCCTATCCTGCTAATCCTGTCACGGTCCCGGCCGTGAGCACATTGCCTCTGCCGATTCGGCGCTGGTGAAACCGCCCCGGATCCCCAATTCCAGGGAATTCTGTTTGCTGTGCCATTCCAAAAATGCGGCCCGTGCATCGGGTCTGATTGCACAGATCATCCCCAAGGAACATTATGTTGATCAGCTTTGTACCAAATGTCATAATCCACACAGCCCATGGGAAAAGATGAAGTAGAATCGAGACGCGGGTTTTTGAATAAAGCTGCTCTCATGGCCGGAGGCCTGTTTATTGCAAGCGGGCTGAAGCCGTTTTCCTCGATGTTGTATGCCCTGCCGCGCAAGGATTCCAAGGGACCCTGGTTTGGTATGGGAATCGACCTGGCAAAATGTATCGGCTGCGGTCGATGTGCTGATGCCTGTAAAACAGAGAATAATGTTCCCCGCGAGCCATTCTTTTTCCGTACCTGGGTGGAGCAGTATACCATCCTGAACGACGGGAGCATACATGTGAAATCACCGAACGGCGGGATCGACGGGTTTACTCAGGATTTCCCTGATACTGATATTTTCAAGTCGTTCTTTGTGCCAAAAATGTGCAACCATTGTGAGAAATCGCCCTGCACGCAGGTATGCCCTGTTGGAGCCACTTTTACCAGTCCGGAGGGGGTTTCGCTGGTCGATCCCACTTATTGTCTGGGATGCCGTTATTGCGTGCAGGCCTGTCCTTATGGGTGCCGCTACATTCATCCGGAGAAAAAGGTGGTGGACAAATGCACACTTTGTTATCACCGGATCATGAAAGGCCAGCTTCCCGCCTGTGTAGAGGTTTGTCCCAATCATGCCAAGATTTTTGGAGATCTCAATGATCCCCGGAGTGAGCTGGTGAAGTTTATGAAGGATCATTCGTGGCAGGTGTTGAAGCCGAGCATGAATACGGTTCCGAAAGTCTATTACAACGAACTCAGGGCGGAGGTAAGATAATATGGATCCACAAATGCAACACCTATATGAGATGCTGTCGAAAGTCGATGGCTATATCTATCCTAACGAGATTGAACTGAACTGGAGCATATTGATCGTGCTGTACCCGTTTATCACGGGTCTGGTGGCCGGAGCCTTTATTCTGGCATCACTGGAGCGGGTTTTCAAGGTTAAGGTGCTCAAGCCAACCTATACGATCGCCCTGCTTACTGCACTGGCTTTCATGATGGTGGCCACCCTGCCGCTGATCAGCCACCTGGCCCAGCCGCAGCGTTTCTACGAAATCATGATTACTCCTCACCTGACCTCGGCCATGGCGATTTTTGGTTTCGTTTACCTCTGGTACCTGATGGTGGTACTTTTATTGGAAATCTGGTTTGACTATCGTCGCGACCTGGTTCTCTGGTCGCAGGAGAAAACGGGGGTGATGCGGCGCGTTTATAAAATACTCACGCTCGGGGTGACCGATCTTTCGCCTGAATCCCTTAAATGGGATGATAAGCTGGGCTACTTTGTGACCATTATTGGGATCCCTTCGGCATTTCTGCTCCACGGATATGTTGGGTTTATTTTTGGTTCGGTAAAGGCCAATCCCTGGTGGTCCACGGTACTCATGCCGGTCATCTTCCTGTTTTCAGCCATGGTGTCCGGAATCGCGTTGGTCATGATCATCTATATGGCGGTCAGCTATATACGTAAGGTTGCAATCGATATGGATGCGCTGAATACGATTGCGAAGTACCTCCTGATCGCCTTGATCCTCGACTTCACGCTTGAGGCACTGGATCAGGTTCACCGGATCTATGAAGCGGAGGAATCCTTTGATATTCTGGATGTTCTGGTCAAGGGAAAGCTTACCTACACCCTGTTTGTATTTCAGTGGTTTCTCGGGATGATTGTTCCGATGATCGCGCTTACCGTTCTGCAATTCATGAAAAAGCGCGATGTGCTCAAGCAAAAGATTTACCTGGTGCTCGGAATCCTGGTGCTCAGCGGAATTTTCTTCATGCGCTGGAATGTGGTGATCGGCGGACAGCTTTTCTCGAAAAGTTTTTATGGTTTCACCTCATTCAAACTGCAGCTCATCGGCTCGGAAGGGTTCCTGATGGCGGCCCTATGGATGATATTGCCGTTTACGATTCTGGCATTCCTGTTCTGGCTTTTGCCGCCCTGGAAAAGGCACGAATTGGAGTAGTCAGGTTATCAAGAGTTTGGCGTAAATATTCGTTTTGCTGGGGATAGATTGGTATCTTTGGTCAAAACAAGTTTATGCGTGTCCTGATTGTTGAAGACGAGGTTAAGGTGGTCGATTTCCTAAGGAAAGGGCTTACCGAGAAGGGCTATGAGGTGGATGCCGCCTATGACGGGCACATGGGATATCGCCTTGCGCAAAGCAAATCGTTTGACCTGATCATCCTCGATGTGATTCTTCCGGGGATGAACGGATTTGAGGTATGCCGGAAAATCAGGGAAACCAATGTAGCGATACCGATACTGATGCTGACAGCCCTCGGCACGACGGAAGATAAGCTCGACGGATTTAATTCTGGAGCCGATGACTATCTGGTTAAGCCTTTTGAGTTCAATGAGTTGCTTGCCCGTTTAAAGGCCCTTTCGAAACGTTCCACGGCAGGGTTCATGGCAGGATCATTCCTGCGTGTGGCTGACCTGGAACTCGATCTGAATAAGAAATCTGCCAGGCGGGCGAATACGAATATCGACCTTACCGCCAAAGAGTATGCCCTGCTGGAATATCTCATGCGGAACAAGGGGAAGGTTTTATCGCGGGTGGACATTGCGGAAAAGGTGTGGGATATTTCATTCGACACCGGAACCAATACAGTGGATGTGTATATCAATCTGCTCCGGAAAAAAATTGATAAGAATTTCGATCAGAAGCTTATTCAAACAAGGATTGGTCTGGGGTACACTTTAGATTCGGAATGATATGGAAATCCGGACCAAAATCAGTTTTCAATTTACCTTGATCGTGGCAGTTATCCAGCTGTTTTTATCGCTGGCGATTTATATTTTGTTCGCCCGCTCCCGGGTTGACGACTTGTATCAGCGGCTGGAGGCCAAAGCTGCCAGCATGGGGCAGATGCTGGTGGACATTGAGGAAATCAATGCGGAAGTCCTGAAAAAGATCGAAAGCAATAACCCGATGAGTTTGCCCGATGAAAGAGTAATTGTTTATGACCACCTGGATACGGTACTATTTTCCAATGACGAGAAAAAGGAGATGAAAATCAATCCTTACCTGATCAGCAAGGTGAGGATCGACCATCGTTTGTGGAAAAGGGTTGGGCAATATGAGGTTTTAGGTGTGTTTTATGCCAGTCCGAGGGACCGGGTGGTCGTTTTTGTGGGAGCTATCGACCGTTATGGATTGAAAAAGCTCGCCTTACTCCGGCTGATCTTATTGATTGTTTTCTTTGTTGGGCTGGCTATCGTGTACGTGGCCGGACGAATATTCGCCGGCAGGGCGGTCCAACCCATCCTGCAGGTTATGTCGCAGGTTAACCGGATCGGAATCTCCAATCTGAACGCCCGGCTGGATGAAGGGAACAGCAAGGATGAAATTGCCCGGCTGGCTGCAACCTTCAACAAACTGCTTGAACGGTTGGAATCTGCCTTTAAAATGCAGAAAAGCTTCATCGCTAATGCCTCACATGAATTAAATACCCCGCTAACCGTCATTACCGGTCAGTTGGAGGTGGTGCTCATGAAGGCACGGACCAATCAGGAATATATCGACACGATTGCGACCGTACTAATTGAAATTCAGAATCTTAACCAGTTATCAAAAAAGCTTCTTCTACTGGCCCAGGCAAGTTCCGAGCTGACTGGAACCCACTTCTCGCCGTTGAGGATCGATGATCTGCTCTGGCAGGTGAGTAGCGAAATTTTAGCACGCCATCCCGATTACAAAGTGAGGATCAATATTGATGAGACACTTGATGATGAAGATCATCTCACGGTTTACGGGAATGAATTGCTGTTAAAAACCGCGTTGGCCAATATTATCGAAAATGGGTGCAAATACTCAGATAATCAAAAGGTTGATGTCGGCTTGTCAAACGATACGGATTATCTTGTCATCCATTTTGTGGATCAGGGCATAGGAATTCCGGAGGCTGAGTTGTCTATGATATTCCAGCCGTTTTACCGGAGTCATTCGGTGAAAGGCACCGGAGGACATGGAATCGGTTTGTCGCTTGCCGAGAAAGTAATCAGCCTTCACAATGGTTCTGTAACGGTAACTTCGGTACCCGGAGAGGGTTCTGATTTTATGATGAGGCTTCCACTGGCTCGTAAGTCCCGCCTCCAGGAATAGCTGGAAATTTTATATCCATCCGTATGAAGATGAATAATTTAAGTTTTGGTGTTATTGGGAATTGCCGTAGTGCTGCCCTGGTTTCTGAACTTGGAAGCATCGACTGGTGCTGTTTGCCGGATTTTGATTCCCCATCGGTTTTTGCCTCGATCCTGGACCCTGAAAAGGGCGGATCCTTTAGTATTAAGGTAGGCGATAAATATTCGGTGGAACAGAAGTACCTGAACCGGACCAATATTCTGACTACCCGGTTCAGCTCACCTGAGGGTGTTTTCGATGTCATCGATTTTATGCCCCGGTATAAAACCAGCGATGAAAGTTATTTTACCCCAGCCGAGATCTATCGCTACGTACGCCTGAAATCCGGCAAGCCCAGATTCAGTGTGAATTATGCGCCTGTTCTCAACTATGCCCGCGATGAAGTAAAACATCAAACGGAGGACATTTATATCCGGACTTTTTCGAAAATCAATCCGACGGATTGTCTTTTCCTATATTCAAGTTTAGATACGGTAGACATTCTGGAGCAAAATGAAGTGGAACTGACCGAAGATCAGTTTTTTCTGATCTCATATAATCAGAAATTGGTGCGGGTGGACATCAGTCGGGTGTATCTCGAGTACCAGCGGACCAAAGTATACTGGCTAAATTGGTCGAACCGGTCGAAAAAATATGAACAGTACAACGACCAGATAAACCGCAGTCTGCTGGTCTTGAAAATAATGACCTTTCAGCCCACTGGTGCTATACTGGCTGCCATTACCACCAGTTTGCCCGAAACCATCGGCGAAGTCCGAAACTGGGATTACCGGTTCTGCTGGCTTCGCGACGCCTCCATGTCGATCAATACCTTGCTGAAAACAGGCCATTCCGTTGCGGCCCAACGATTTTTGGAATATATCAAGCGTATTCTTAAATCGAAGCAGGATGAATTTCAAATCGTTTATGGTTTGCGTGGCGAACGGGAATTGCATGAATATGAGCTCGGGCATCTGACAGGGTATGAAAACTCAAAACCGGTAAGAATCGGTAATGCTGCATTCCACCAGCGGCAGAATGATGTTTTCGGATATCTCATGAATGTGATCATTCAGTATTATAAATATTTCCCGGGTACACTGGATGATATAGAGGATATGTGGGAAATCGTACGGAATATTGCCCGTACGGTAACTTTGCGCTGGGAAGAACCCGACCGGGGTATCTGGGAAATCCGGAATGAAGAAAAGCATTTTGTCACTTCAAAAGTGATGAGCTGGGTGGCCATGGACCAGGCGGCAAAAATTGCCGGACTGATCGGAAAACCGGAATACTCCGTGAGATGGAGGCGCGTTGCGGATCGGATCAAGGAAGACGTGATGACTAAGGGCTGGAAGGAGGATTTGCAAACTTTTACCCAAACTTATTGTAATAATCAGGTGGATGCATCCTTGTTGTTATTGGCGGAATATGGTTTCATGGACTACCGGAATCCCAAATATCGGAAAACGGTAATGGCCGTGAAAAGTTCCCTTTCTCACAATGGACTCATGTTCCGATATATCAATTCAGATGATTTTGGCAAGCCGGCCTCCTCCTTTACGATCTGTACCTTCTGGCTGGTACAGGCTTTGTTCAAGATCGGGATGAAAGAGGAGGCAAAGGAGATCTTCGGGAATCTGCTCACGTGTGGAAATCATGTCGGGTTGTTCAGCGAGGATATTGATTTCGAAACGAAGAGGCTTCTGGGGAATTTTCCACAGGCTTATTCCCATCTGGCCCTGATCAACACCGCCATGCTTTTCACCGATGAAAAGCGAATGTCGATATTTATTAAACCATAGCCAGTACTATATGATATGAATACAAAAACAAAATTTCAAAGATTAGTGATTGCTGCGTACCGGCTGCCTTTTCAATTTATCCGAACCGAGAATGGCATCAAAACCGTTCAGAGCAGCGGTGGATTAGTATCAGCCATTCTGGCTCTTTCCGAGAAAATGGTTGAAATGCATGACCCCGCAGCTGATAACAAGATTATCTGGACCGGTATGGCCGAGGATTTGCCTGAGGATGAGTCTTTGATCAGTTTCGAAAATGAAAAATTTGACATTGTGCCGGTCAGAATCTCAAAGGAACTCAATGATCTTTTTTATGGCGGGTTCAGTAATGACCTGATATGGCCCCTGTTTCACTATTTTTCTTCATTTAGTGTATACAACAGTGATTATTTCGATGCATACATAGAGGCAAATGCCAAATACTGCGATGAAATTGTGAAGATCCTGAAACCCGGAGATTTTGTTTGGATACATGATTATCAATTGCTAATGTTGCCTGAGATGGTCAGGGCCAGAGTCCCGGGAGTGAATATCGGGTTCTTTCTGCATATCCCTTTCCCATCGTTTGAGGTATTCCGACTGTTACCCCGGCACTGGCGCGAATCCCTGATCAACGGGATGCTGGGTGCCGACCTGATCGGTTTCCATACCCATGATTATACCCAGCATTTTATCAAGTGTGTAAAAAGAACGACCGGGTTCGAATGCCATCAGAACATCATCTATACCCCCAATAAACTGGTAAAAGCCGATGCTTTTCCGATAGGGATCGATTATGAAAAATTCCACGCGGCCTGCACCAAAAGCGAGGTGCTGGCAGAAAAACAAATCATTAAAGACAATCTTCCGGGTCAGAAACTGATCTTCTCGGTTGACCGTCTCGATTATACCAAAGGCCTCCTGTTCCGTTTGCGGGGTTATGAAACCTTTCTGGAGAAATATCCCGAGTGGCATTCACAGGTGGTCTTTAATATGGTGGTGGTCCCTTCGCGCGACCAGATTGATAAATATAAGGAGATCAAGAATGAGATCGAATCCACGGTAGGACGGATAAACGGGAAATTCAGTACACTGGCCTGGAGTCCGATCATTTATCAATATAAATCGCTGACATTTAATGAATTGATTGCGCTTTACGATGTCAGTGACATTGGACTGATCACCCCCATTCGCGACGGGATGAATCTGGTGGCCAAGGAATTTGTGGCCTGTCAGGTGGAGAAAAAGGGGGTGCTGATCCTGAGTGAAATGGCCGGAGCGGCGGCTGAGTTGAATGAAGCGCTGATTATCAATCCGGTGGATGACCGGGCCATTGCGGAGGCTATTCTGAAAGCCCTGGAAATGGATCCGGAAGAGCGGCTCAACCGGCTCAATCATATGCAGGCCCGGATTGCCAATTATGACGTTTTTACCTGGGCGTTCGACTTTTTCAATCAGGCGTATGATACGAAGGAGCAGCAGCGAATAATGAATGTGAAGTACATCAATGAATCGATCAAAGCGGACATCACACAAAATTACAAACGAGCCAAACGTCGGATCCTGTTTCTTGATTACGACGGAACGCTCGTGGCCTTCTCCAAATATCCGGAACTGGCTGTTATTGACGCCAGAACCCTGGAGATCATACGGAAGCTTTCATTGGATCCGATTAACGAGGTGGTGATCATCAGCGGGCGGAACAAGGAATTTCTGGACCGTCAGTTTAATTGTGTCGATGTGACACTGGTGGCCGAGCACGGTTATTTTATCAAGCGGGGCGGGGAATTCTGGGAATCGGCCTTTGATGCCGACCTGCAGTGGAAAGAGGCGGTCATGCCGATATTGCTTGAGTATGTGAGTCGCTGCGTCGGTACTTTCATCGAGGAAAAATCGGGGAGCATTGCCTGGCATTACCGGAACGCGGATCCTGACTATGCCCAGTTGCGGCTTTTTGAATTGCGGGATGACCTGAGTGAGATTATCCGCAATAAGACCGATTTCGAAATACTGGAAGGGAATAAGGTGTTGGAAATTAAGAGTGGTAGATATGATAAGGGTCAGGCTGCGAGTGCGCTCATCGGTAATGATGAATTTGATTTCATTCTTGCGGCCGGCGATGATAAAACGGATGAATTTTTATTCAAGGCCTTGCCTGAGAGTTCCTGGACCATCCGCGTGGGGTTAAGTCCTTCCATTGCCAAGTTCAACGTGTCGGAATTTGCATTACTGGTTGATCTGTTGGGTCATTTTGTGGGCGATAGGGAACCGGAATAG
>JBBQOG010000023.1:0-16776 GCA_038330665.1 Bacteroidales bacterium | reverse complement strand
TCTCGTTAACCTTGTTCCTTACGGCACTTTTGATATTTAATAGCTGGGCATTGGCCGTAAACGACACTAAGCCAAGGCTCATCACCAAACACAATGAAGCGGCAGATTTCATAAAGAGTTGATTTTTAAGCGTTAATCCATTATGCAAATAAATCCGAGCAATTCCGCTATTAAATTAATCGGTTTCAATGAATTACAAGAATAAAACGCAAATAAAAGATGAATCTCCGAAAATTCTGCGCAATTTTTGGCCTGCTAATAAAACCTCAAATGAACAGCTTGAAAGCAATTATCACAGGATCCACCGACTTGACCCCTAATCCTTAGAAGGTAATGACCTTGGCTCCGCTCTTCAGGTAACCCGTTAGCGGAACGCCCATCCCTTTTACGTCGATACCCAGCTTTTTTAGGTTATCGGCCACGCCGAACAGGTTGGCACAGGCGATACAGGCTTCCAACACCACGCCGTCTTTCTGCATCTTTTTAACCTTTTCCTGGAGCTTTTCGTTTTCGGCAAGCAGCTTGGCCGACGGCCCCCAGACGATCAGGGTCACCTCCTTGAACCAGTTGTTCGCCTTGGCCGCATGCGTGTACATCAGCGCCACGGATTCCGCCACTTCCGGATCACCGCTCGTCCAAACCACGACCAGCTTGTCGGGGGTTTTATCCTGATCTTCGGCCTGGGCGGATAATTTCGTGCTCATCATTGGAAGTACTGCCATAATCAGAATGAGTAAGATTTTTGATTTCATTGTATTTTGTGAGCTCTTGAGGGTGAAGGGTGTATGTGTGCTTTCTGTAATGAATGAATTCATTCCCGGTAAAACCGGATCAGCGCATTGGTTGAAGGGTCGTGCTTCAAAGGTTTTTCTTTGTCCTGCAGTTCCGGAATGATGTGCTGGGCCAGGACCTTTCCAAGCTCCACACCCATCTGGTCGAAGGGGTTGATATCCCAGATCACGCCCTGCACAAAAGTGGCATGTTCATACATGGCCACCAGCTTGCCCAGATTTTGAGGCGTGAGCCGGTCGAGGAAGAAGGTGGAGGAGGGCCGGTTGCCCTCAAATACCTTGTGAGCAACCAGGTCGGGCCTGACCTTTTCGGCCCGAACCTCGTCCGCGGTTTTCCCGAATGCCAGGGCCTCACCCTGGGCGATCATGTTGGCCATCAAATAATCCTGGTGCGGCGGAAGATTATTCAAGGATTTTTTAAAACCGATGAAATCACAAGGGATGAGTTTGGTGCCCTGATGGATGAGCTGATAAAAGGAGTGCTGTCCGTTGGTACCGGGCTCGCCCCAGTAGATGATTCCGGTCTGGTAATCGGTTTTGGTGCCGTTAAGGGTCACCTGCTTGCCGTTGCTTTCCATGGTCAGCTGCTGCAGGTACGCCGGAAACCGTTTCAGGTAATTATCGTAAGGCAGCACAGCCTGTGTTTGCGCACCATAAAAGTTATTGTACCAGATGCCCAGCAAACCCATGATGACCGGAATGTTCCGGTTCATCGGGGCCGTAAGAAAATGCTGGTCCATCTCATGAAATCCTGCGAGGAGCTGATGATACGGGTCGGGACCGATGGCAATCATGGTGGAAAGACCAATGGCCGACGTCATGGAATACCTTCCCCCTACCCAATCCCAGAATCCGAAGATATTGGCTGCATCAATACCAAACCGGGTGACCTCCTTTTCATTGGTTGATACGGCCACAAAATGCCGGGCCACGGCCAGCGGGTCGACCAGCTTATTCAGCAACCAGGCCCTGGCGGATTGCGCATTGGCCATGGTTTCGAGGGTGGTAAATGTTTTTGAGGAGATAATGAACAGGGTTTCTTCGGGTTGCAAATCAATCACCGCCTCGGCAAAATCGCTGCCATCAACGTTCGACACAAACCGGAAGGTAAGCTCGCGCGAGGCATAATATTTCAGTGCCTCGTAGGCCATCACCGGACCCAGGTCGGATCCGCCGATACCAATATTCACGATATTTTTCACCGGTTTTCCGGTAAATCCTTTCCATTCCCCGCTGCGAACCTGATTGGCAAAAGCAGCCATCTTCCTTAATACCGCATGAACTTCGGGGACCACATTGCGGCCATCCACCATAATAGTGGATCCTTCGGGTGCCCTCAGAGCGGTATGCAGCACGGCACGATTTTCCGTGGTATTTATTTTTTCACCCGCAAACATCGATGACCGGCGGGCTTCCAGTCCCCGCTCTGAAGCCAGGTTATAAAGCAGGTCCATGGTTTCCGTCGTGACCCGGTGCTTCGAATAATCGAAATAAATGCCGTTTTCCTCAAGGGTGAAGCGGCTTGCCCTGGAATCATCCTGGCTGAAAAGTTCCTTTATCGTCTTATTTCCGTCCGACAGGAAATGCTGTTCAAGGGCCTTCCAGCCCTGCGAGGTGGTTAATTCCGTACTCATCAGGATTTATTTTATGCTTTTTCTTTTTATTGAGATGCTGTTAATCAGATTATTCCATGACTTAATGAACGAATCAGCACCCTCTTTCTGAAGTTGATCCGCCAGCTCCAGGTAATTTACCGAGAACTTTTCTACCTCGCTGATCAGACGTTCGGCAGCTTCCGTATGGCCGTTCAGCGAGTGACCGGTTTCGCCGTGGTCAGCATAGGCCAGCAGGGTATTTTCGGGCATTGTGTTTACCGAATAAGGGGCGATCAGGTTCTTTACATACAGGATATCCGAGGCAGCCGGATCTTTGGTTCCGGTGCTGGCCCACAATAATCTTTGCGGAAACACCCCGAAATTAACCGTTCGATGTACTCTTTCAGAATGTAAAAAATTCAGATAGGTGTGGTAGGTTTTCTGCATGACCGCTATACCCAGCTGATTCTGCAGCGTGGCCGGAACCTTATCGGCAACGGCTTTGTCCCAGCGGCTCACAAAGACCGATGCCACCGAGCGTACATCCGGGTTCAGGTTGTTCGTAATCCGGGTTTCGATTCCTTTCAGATAGGCTTTGGCAGCGGCTTCGTATTGTTCGGCTGAGAAAAGGAGCGTAACATTTACCGGAATCCCTTCGGCTATTGCCATTTCGATGGCGGGTAAACCCTCAGGGGTTCCCGGAATTTTGATAAATGCATTCGGACGGTTTACCTTCTGATGGATCTCCCTGGCCGCGGCAATGGTGTTTTCGGTATCATAGGCCAGCAATGGGGAAACCTCAATGGACACAAAACCATCGAGACCATTAGTGCGTTCATATACCGGGCGGAAAAAATCGGCCGCACGCTGAATATCCTCAATAGCCAGACTGAAAAACAGGTCCTCATCGGAGAGGTTGTCGCTATTGAACTTCCTGATCGCGTCGTCGTAATAGCTGGTTTTGGCTATAGCCGCTTCAAAAATGGATGGATTGGAGGTGAGTCCGGTGATGGCAAACTCGGAGATATATTTTTCAAGGGTCCCATTATCAAGCATATTCCGGGTAATGTTGTCGAGCCAAATGCTGACTCCCTGCTGGTACAATTTTTGGGTATTTGAATTCATGATGGTGTATTTAAGGTATTACTATACAAATTAACTCTTTTCCACAGAGATGGCAAAAACTTCCGTATCCTTCGGCTGGCGCGATGTTCATGGCGGCAAGGTTAACGGATTGCAGGAGTTCCCTGAGTTTCGATAACCAGCAACCCTCCCTTAACCACATCAGCAAAGCGTACCTCCAACTTATCGAGCTTTTTACCGTTAAGCGTGGCCGAACGGATATAGAACGAATCTTCCGAGAGGTTTCGTGTTTCGATCGTGAAGGTTTTCCCTCCATAATATTGTGGGTCAAGCCGGATCGTTATTTTATTAAACAAGGGCGTGCTTAACTCGAAATACGGATCTGTCGAGGTTCCGCCGTCCATTGAAAAGAGGCCCATTGCGCTCATTACAAACCACGCCCCCATCTGACCCTCATCCTCGTCGCCTTCCCAACCATGATAAGGATCGGAGCCATAATAATCGTGCAATATTTCCCTGACATACTTTTGCGTGAGCCAGGGCTTACCCGAAAAATTAAACAACCAGGCTGCCTGCATGTTTACCTCGTTCCCATGATTAACGTAAAATTCAGCGGTCTGACCTTCGGTCCGGTCGAGGGCATGAGCCGCAAAACGGTAGGGTCTGGATTTTTCAAACCCCTCTTCCAGCCGTTTATTGAAAAGGTCGGTTCCCATGGCTGTTACCAATCCGGGAACATTTTGCGGCACATAAAAGGAGTACTCCCATCCATTGCCCTCGATCCAGTGTTTGGCAGAGAATGGTGAATAGTCGGGTAACCATTTACCGGTACTGTCGCGGGGTTCTTCCCATTTCGACTGCGGGTTGAACTGATTGCGCCAGTTTTCCGATCTTTTCAGATAATACTCCGCGTCGTTGGTTTTCCCGAGGGCGCTGGCCAGCTGGCCCACGCAATAATCGTTGAATGCATAATCCAGTGTTTGGCTGGCCGGACCCACCTCATACGGCACGTAACCAAATTTTATATAGGCATCCTGAAACTGGTTGCCCACCGGTCCGGTATAGGGCCGGAGCCTGTAACCCTGGTTTTCGACCGTATGTTTAATGGCCTGGTACACCATTTCGGGATCGTACTTCCGGATGCCCTTTTGCCAGGCACCTACCATCAAGGCAATTTCGTGTGACACATCCATGATGCCCGACATTTCCAGTCCGGTAGGTCCGTTGGAGGTCCAACCGGTGCTTTTATACAGTTCGAGCTGGGTAATCACCCAATTATTAATGATGTTGGGCGATGCCAGGGCCCACAAATTATTCAGGTTCCAGAACGAATTCCAGAAGGCATCGCCACCATAAATCGACGTGCCTTCGGGTAATTGCCGGATAATTTCCTTCGGATCGCGATAGCGGCCATCGGTATCGTTCCAGGTTTGTTTGGCACAATAGCTCCGGTAAAAGTTGGTGTAGAATTTCCGGCGATCGGCAGCCGTTCCTCCCTCCACCTGAATGGCTGAAAAAAGCCGGTTCCATTGGTTGCGTGCGCTGGTCACCGCCGCATCAAAGTTCCAGTTAAACGGATCCATTTCGGCTTGCAGATTTTTACGTGCTCCATCGGCATCCACCAGGGAGATAGCCGTTTGTACCAGCAGCTGCTCTCCCTTTTTACCCGGCCAGTAAACAAAGGCGCCCGCATCATCGGTACCGGTGATCCGGCTGATATCCTGGGAGATACCACCGGGATTCCATCCGTTAAAGGAGTCGAAAGGCTTGTTGAACCGGATAATAAAATAAACGGTGTACTGGTTCCAGGTGCCCACATGACATTGGGCAAATCCTTCGATCTGAGTGTTACTGATTTTTCGGATATCGGCAGAATCGAGTTTGAATCCGTATTCCGATGGAAAAGCCATATCCATAAGAATGTGATAGTTAAAATCCTTATCTGCCGTAAACCGGAAAAACCCGCATCGGGTGGAGGCCGTCATTTCGGCCTTCATCGAGGCATCATACAAATCCACCGAATAATATCCGGGGGAAGCTTTTTCTGATTCCTTCACAATGCGGGAATGGTATCCCGACTGGGCACCCCGGTAGGGTTGGTCGACTGCCCCGTCGGTAACCACCAGGTCCTGAGCCGAAGGCATGATCATGAGCCCGCCCATGGTCCAGGCATGGATGTGACTGAAACCGGTTACGTTGGAGATGGAATATTCGTATCCATCCATCCAGGCCCCCGACTGGTTATCCGGTCCGAGCTGCACCATTCCAAAGGGTACACAGGCATACGGACCTAGCATCCAGCGCGAGTTGGAGGTACCGGTGAGCGGATCGGCCAGCGCGGCCAGGTCGTCCTGCGCTCGTATAAGTTGAGGAAAAAGCAAACTAAAAACCACCAGAAGAATTTTATCCATTTTCATGACATACGAGATTTTTTTGTGATTAAACCGATCCGGTGCACCTTATCGGGCGCATGATTCCTATTAATAATAGAGCCAGTAACCCTTGACTTTCCCCATTGAGTTCAATTCCAGGGTTGGAAAAGGGAGCTTGATGAAGAACATGCAGTTAAAAACAGCCTTAAGAAACCGGGAGCGGGTCGGGATTTTAGTCCAGTCGATATCCAGGGAAAACAGGTATTGGCGGTATCGTGGAATGTCGTTATAGGGCGGCAGGTTTTCCATTTTGCCGAGCAGTCCGTTGGCTCCATAGCCGGCCGAAATGCAGAGCCACGGAGGGATATTGATTTTGGGTAACAGCTTGTTGATTGGTAAGGACAGCCAGTAGGTATGCCCGTTATAATCGAAGAAAAAACTTTCCAGGAAATTCGCCGGGACTTCGCCATCGGAGCTTACCGGGTATTTTGATTTCATGCTGCTCCATTTAAACTTGACCAGCTGGTCGTCGAACAGCAATTCCTGACCGATAAAGAGCGTTGTTCCGACGGTGTTTGCCACGGCATCCCCCCACGAAAAACCCCACCAGTCGTACATCCCATCGAAAATTTCAATTGGGGTTTGCAGCACAAGTCCAAGCGTTCCACCCAGCCAAAGGGCCGGGCCCTTTTTCAGCCCGGCATTCCGCAGCAAGTGGTAGCCTACATATCCGTCAAAATAAGAAGTGAAGGCATGACCAAATTTATCACATTGCAGGTAACCCTGATTATCGTTATGAAAATGAAACGGTACCCGGTTGTAATCCTTGTACCATACATTATTCAGATAATAGCTCCCGGCTCCGATCACGGCGGCTTCGAGGCCAATCGTGGTAAAAAGCTTTTTCTGATTGATACCCGCACCAGAAGCCGGAACAATGGAATCCTGTCCTGCTGTCGAAATCGTGAAAATCAGATAGATACCTGAAAAACAGATCAAGGTTTTTAAGAATCGCATAGGGTTCAGTGCCACCAGATAGGTTTGGTCGGTAAAACTACCGGATCAATATTTTCCCGTAGGTATACGTGCCCTTTTCGAGGATCTGATACAGATAGATTCCACTTTTTAGCTGTGCAACAGGTATTTGCACCTGATTACCGTTCAGGATGACCGAAAGCACCTTGCGGCCTTGCGTGTCAACCAGCTCAAAGGTGGCTGAATCAAAGGGGTTCCCGGTTTCAATCCGGATAAAATCGCTGGCCGGGTTCGGGTATAACCTGATTTTGGAAACAGCGATATCGGGTACACTGTTGAGATTGATTTCCGAATACAAATAGCTCATAAGCATATCGGTTATCCAGGTATTTGAAACGGTATCCAAACGGGAACCCGTTATGCTGACGAGCATGTGGTTGCCGAACATAATGGGAAAGTAGTTGTGGGGCAGAACCAGATCATCAAGGGTATATTCATTATTAAAGGTAAAATCGGTCCGCCATAAATCCCGTTGCTCACCCGTCAGGTAGTCATAAGCGATTTCATCTACACGGTTCACATTTCCCAGTTCGTCATAGGAATAATCATCCTGGTAGGAAGTGATCCATGCGCCCGTGTCCATGTTTACATGGTAAGTCACCACACGGATGATCTTTCCTTCGGCAGTATAAGCAGATTCAGTTTTTTGATCAGGCCTCCACTCCTGCGTATTGTCCAGCCAATCATAATCGACCACTAAAAGTTCGTTCCCCTTTTCGTCATAGGAATAATCCGTTTTGGTAGTCCTGACCCATGCCTGGGTTGTTTGATTCCAGTTAAAATTGGTGAGGACACGTGTATGGGCAACCAGGTCCCAAGTAATCTCCTCCTTAAAGCTGTTAGCCCAGACTGCGATTGAATCGATCCAGCGGAAAGCTATGTAGGTCTGTTCGTTGCCATTGGAATCATAGGTAT
This sequence comes from Bacteroidales bacterium, assembly GCA_038330665.1. Classification (GTDB taxonomy): domain Bacteria; phylum Bacteroidota; class Bacteroidia; order Bacteroidales; family UBA12481; genus UBA12481. Next base: position 8,985 of record JBBQOG010000023.1, on the reverse strand, counting down.
ATTCATCCTTATAGTTATTCTTCCACAAATTTGAAGAGTCAATCCATATATAACCGAGAATTTGGGTCATCCGGTTGCTGTCGTCAAAAAAAATATCTTCCTTATTGCTCTGTATCCACTCCCCCGTCACCTCATCCAGATGAAGGCTCAGGTATAAGTTCAGGTTTCCCTTTTCATCATAGCCAAGGTTAGTCCGGTAACTGGCGGGACAAACTCCGGTTTCCTCGTCACATTCATGCCAGAGTACCGCAACATTCTGCCCGGATTCATTGTATAGGTATTCATCTTTTAAACTGGTTACAAACCCGACTGCCGTATCCTCTACATATTCGTAAACCGTAAAATCAAGTTTCTGTTTAACCAGCTGTCCCGATTTGAATTCCGGCACAGCCTTCCTGTTTGTATGTTCCTGCGCCATACGTTGTTGATGGATGCCCGGGATAAAGGATTCCATGGATTTCCCTTCGGGGTGTTTTCCCATCAGGCTCGTTGTCGTGTTCCTGTTCTTGATTGCATTTTGCCCGATCAGGGTAAAGGAGGCCAAACAGACCAGCGTTAACAGCGTAAAAATTCTTTTCATCTTCATAGGTTTAGATATTCCGGAGAATGGTTAGTGTTCGGAAGTGGGTTTCAGGATTGCTGCCTTAAAGTTACGGCATTCGATCCAATCAGCTGCCGTCGTTTGTGAATTTTTTGGCGAAGAATTTGGAGTTTTCAAAAAGAGATCTTTATTTTGTATTTAATAGGTCTATTAAATACAAATATTAAATATGGAAATTAAACCGGATTATTCGACTGAACAATTGATATTGGAGTCCGCCGAGAAGTTGTTCCTGGAGAAGGGTTTTGCTTTGACTACCACCACCGAGATTGCCCGGGTAGCCGGATGCAACCAGGCGCTGGTTCATTACTATTTCCGGTCCAAGGAAAAGCTGTTCGCCGCGGTATTTGAAAAAAACGCCCGGTTTTTCGTCACGAGTCTGTTCCAGGTTCAAGATGAAAATCTTCCATTTGAGGAGAAGCTGAAACGGAAGATTGAATTGCATTTCGACTGGTTACGGGCCAATCCCCGGTTGCCGTTTCTCTTTTTTAACGAGCTCATCGCTAATCCGGCGCGCTTGGCAAGCCTGGCCCAGAGCCTGAAGGAAATCCCGATGTCGGTGATCCGGCCCATGCAAGCAGAGCTGGAATCTGAAATTGCAAAAGGAAATATCCGGCCCATCACGGCATACGACCTGATCATCTCGATGTTTTCCCTGAATGTCATGCTTTTCCTGGCTAGTCCGATATTCCGAACACTGGCGGATTTTCCGGACGATGAGTTTGAGAAATTCATTGATCACCGGAAAAAGGAAAACGTATTGATCATTTTGAGAAGCTTGAAAGTCAGCTTAATATAAAATTTGAATATCTAATTATCATTCTATGAGACCATTCCTGCTTACTTTGGCTACCCTGTGTTTACTACAGGGCCCTGCCGCGCACAGCCAGATGACACTGGATGGCTGCCGGGAAAAAGCCAGAGCCAATTACCCCCTGATCAGGCAGTACGGACTGATCGATAAGTCGGCCGGGTACAATTTGTCGAATGCCAATAAAGGATATCTGCCTCAGGTATCGCTGGTAGCCAAGGCAACCTACCAATCGGAGGCTATCACCCTGCCCATCACCTTACCGGGAATTCCTGCCTTTTCCCTCTCCAGGGACCAGTACCAGGCGGTAGCCGAGGTGAACCAGGTACTCTGGGATGGCGGCATGATCCGCAACCAGAAGGACCTGATTGAACAGTCGGCCGAAGTGGAAAAAAAGAACCTGGAAGTATCCCTTTTTACCCTGAATGAGCGGGTGAACCAGTTGTATTTTGGAATCCTGATGATTCAGGAGCAGCTGAAACAAAACGACCTCCTGCAGGCCGGCTGGCAAACAAATATCGATCGGGTGACAGCCTATATCAATAATGGCGTGGCTAACCAGTCGGACCGTGATGCCTTACAAGTGGAGCAGCTGCGCACCGCTCAAAGAAAGACGGAACTGCTTTTCCTGCAGCAATCCTACCGACAGATGCTCTCGGCGATGATCGGTGAACCGATTGCGGAAGGAACGGTATTGGTCAGGCCCGAAACCGGAAACATCCCGCATCCCGAAACTGCCAACAACCGGCCGGAGCTGAAACTTTTCGAAACGCAGAAGAGCCTTCTGAACCTCCAGATGAACACCATCCATGCAGCCAACATGCCAAGGTTCGGCTTGTTCCTGCAAGGGGGAATTGGAAAACCGGGACTGAATATCCTGAACGATAAATTTTCTCCATTTTATATCGGTGGGGCACGTCTGACCTGGAATTTTAGCAGTTTGTACACCCAGAAAAACAATATGGATAAGATAGGCGTAAATAAGCAAACAATTGATTTGCAAAAGGATGCCTTTCTGTACAATATCAACCTCTCGGGTATTCAGCAGAATAATGAGATCAGCAAGCTCAGGGAACTGATCGGTCGCGATCAGGAAATCATCGCTCTTCGCGAGAGCATCCGGAAAACCTCGGAAGCCAAGGTGGGTAATGGCACGCTAACCACTTCCGACCTGATCCGCGATATTCAGGCAGAGGATCTGGCCCGGCAGGAAAAGTCGCTGCACGAAATACAGCTGCTGATCTCGGTATATAATCTTAAAAATCTGACAAACAACTAATTGAACCAATAAGAATCATTCAACATCATGAAACACAGCAATTATATCATAGCGATAGCAGGAGTCCTGGTCATGCTATCCTGTGCCCGGAAAAAGGAAGTTCAGGATGCATCGGGCACTTTTGAAGCCACCGAAGTCATTGTATCCTCCGAAGTCACCGGAAAGCTCCTGAACTTCGATGTTCAGGAGGGCCAGGTACTCGAAGTCGGGGTGCCGGTCGGGGATATCGACAGCGTGCAGCTGGTGCTTCGCCGCGACCAGCTGGTGGCAAACATGAAGTCGATCGAGATTCGCAAGCCGGATACCCGCAAGCAGATTGCGGTAATTGAGCAGCAGATTGTTACGGCTAAATCCGAAAAACAACGGGTGGAAAACCTGCTGAAAGCCAATGCGGCCAATCAGAAGCAGCTCGACGACCTCAATGCACAGATCTCCCTGCTGGAGAAACAGCTGGAGGCCCAGCGATCCACTCTTTCCATCGCCGACCGGGCGATCGGATCCGACACGGACGTGCTCGAAATCCAGGTGCAGCAGCTGAATGACCAGGTGAGCAAATGCAGGATATACAGTCCGATCAAAGGCACTGTGCTCGTTAAATATGCCGAAGTGGGCGAGGTTGCCGTTCCGGGCAAGGCACTCTTAAAAATTGCCGATCTCAATCAGATTTATCTGCGGGCCTACATCACCTCGGCGCAGCTGACCAAAATGAAATTGGGCCAGAATGTAAAAGTATTTGCTGATTTCGGGACCGACGGGAAGAAGGAGTACCCCGGCACCATCAGCTGGATATCCGATCAATCGGAATTCACACCCAAAACCATTCAAACGCAGGATGAGCGCGCCAACCTGGTTTATGCAGTGAAGGTGCGTGTACAAAACGACGGCTATCTGAAAATCGGCATGTACGGCGGTTTTAACCTGGCAGAGTGATGAAAGCGGTTACCGTTGAGCATATCAGCCGGAAATTCGGCACCGTGGAAGCCCTGAAGGATATCAGCTTTGAGGTAAATCCGGGGGAGATCTTCGGGATCATCGGTCCCGACGGGGCAGGCAAAACCACGCTGTTCCGGATTCTCACCACCCTGCTGCTGCCCGGCTCCGGAACCGCCACGGTGGATGGATTCGACTGTGTAAAGGATTATCGGGAGATCCGCCGGCGGGTGGGATACATGCCCGGAAAGTTCTCTTTGTACCAGGACCTCACGGTGGAAGAAAACCTGAAAGTTTTTGCCACCGTTTTCAACACCACCATCAAGGAGAATTATGAGCTGATTCGTGATATCTATGAGCAGATCGAGCCATTCAAAAACCGGCGTGCCGGGGCACTTTCCGGAGGGATGAAGCAAAAGCTTGCCCTGAGCTGCGCGCTGATCCACAAGCCATCGGTTCTTTTTCTGGATGAGCCGACCACGGGGGTTGACCCGATTTCGCGTCAGGATTTGTGGGACATGCTGCTCCGTTTAAAAAAGGAAAATATCACAATACTGGTTTCCACGCCCTACATGAATGAAGCGGGATTGTGCGACCGCATTGCCCTGATCCAGAAAGGCAGGTTCCTGAAAATCGAAACGCCTGAGAAGCTGGTGAGTCAGTTTGATAAAACACTCTGGGCCGTGAAAAGTAACAAGATGTCGAAACTTCTAGCCGATCTCCGGAAGCATCCGATGATTGACACCTGCTTTGCCTTTGGCGACAATCATCACATCACGCTTAATAATAATGGCCTGACTACCTCTGAACTAATTGATTACCTCCAGCAATTGGGTCATCAGGAAATTATTGCAGAGCCTATCGCAGCTACCGTGGAGGATTGTTTTATGAATTTGGCAGAGGGGGATTAAAGGGCAAGAGGGCACATTAAATTGATTAACAACCAATTATCCGATTTAAGACCAACAACAGAAAACTAGCCTTAAAAATGAATGTTATAACAGCCGAAAACCTGACCAAGACCTTCGGGAATTTCACCGCGGTAAACCATATCTCCTTTGAGGTGGCCCAGGGAGAGATTTTTGGTTTCCTTGGTGCCAACGGAGCGGGTAAAACCACGGCCATCCGGATGTTGTGCGGACTCAGCAAACCGACGTCGGGACAAGGTTTCGTTGCCGGGTTCGATATCCGGAAACAGCCGGAACAGGTGAAAGCGCACATCGGATATCTTAGTCAGAAATTTGCCTTGTACGACGACCTTAAGGTTTGGGAAAATATCCGCCTGTATGCCGGAATTTACGGAATTCCGGAAAAAAAGATCGGAGCGAGGATTGATGAAATTCTCGGACGACTAGGGTTCGAGGAGGAAAAAAATACCCTGGTGAAATCGCTGCCGCTCGGTTGGAAACAGAAACTCTCATTTTCGGTAGCCATCGTGCACGAACCGAAAATCGTATTCCTCGATGAGCCCACCAGTGGTGTGGACCCTGCCACGCGCAGGCAGTTCTGGGAACTCATTTACGACGCCTCCGACCGTGGGATCACGGTTTTCGTTACTACTCATTATATGGATGAAGCCGAGTATTGTAACCGTGTTTCGATTATGGTCGACGGTAAAATCCATGCCCTCGACACGCCCCGGAACCTGAAAAATGAATTTGGGGTAAAATCCATGGACGAGGTATTTCACCAACTGGCCCGAAAGGCCACACGAACCGCTGAATAAGATGAAACAATTCCGTGCCTTTGTAATCAAAGAATTCTATCACATTTTCCGCGACCGGCTTACCACGGCTATTCTGTTGCTATTGCCGATCCTGATGCTCATCCTCTTCGGATATGCCATCACCACCGAGGTTCGCGATACCAGGGTGGCTATATTTGATCCCTCCAAAGATGCCGGTACGCTTGATATTATTCACAAACTCGAGTTCAGCGGCTATTTTGATATCGACCGGTACCTCACCAGTCCGGATGAAATCGACCGGGCATTCCAATCGGGTGACATCGGTTTGGTGGTGGTGTTCAGCGAAGGCTTCAGTCAGAACCTGATGCATACCGGCGAGGCCGCTATTCAGCTTCTGGCCGACGGATCGGATCCGAACCATGCCACTACGGTTATTAATTATGCCACCAATATCATAGGCACCTACCAGCAGGAATTACTCACCAGGGGAACCTCAGGAATCCCTTACCGCATTGTTCCGGAGGTAAAATTACTGTACAATCCACAGATGAAGAGCGCTTACAACTTTGTTCCCGGGGTGATGGGCATGATCCTGATGCTGATTTGTGCGATGATGACCTCGGTGTCCATCGCTCGCGAAAAGGAGCTCGGAACCATGGAGGTATTGCTGGTTTCACCGATGAAGCCCATCTATATCATTCTATCAAAGGTTGTTCCATATTTTTTCCTCTCCATTGTCAACCTCACCACCATCCTGCTGCTGTCGGTCTTCCTGCTGAAGGTTCCGATCGCCGGCAGCCTGTTCTGGCTGGTCATCCTTTCGCTATTATTCATCTTCGTTTCCCTGGCCCTCGGCCTCCTGATCTCCTCGATGGTCGATAAGCAACTCATTGCCTTGCTGATTTCGGGGATGGCCCTGATGATGCCGGTGATATTCCTCTCGGGCATGTTGTTTCCGATCGAAAGTATGCCCTGGGTTTTGCGCACCCTCTCTGAAATTATCCCGGCCAAATGGTTTATCCTGGCTGTTAAGAAAATCATGATCAAGGGTTTGGGCTATTCATCCATCACTAAAGAGCTCATGATTTTAGGGTCGATGGCCGTGGTACTGATTGCGGTGAGTGTGAAAAAATTTAAAATCAGATTGGAGTAGCCATGCTGAAATATCTCATCGAAAAAGAATTCAAGCAATTCCTGCGGAGCAAGTTTTTACCGAAGTTCGTGGTCGTATTTCCGTTTATCGCATTGGCGGTTTTTCCGCTGGCGGTGAATTTCTCGATCAACAACATCAACCTGAGTGTGGTCGATAACAGTCGCAGCCCCTACTCCACCCGTCTGGTTAAAAAAGTGGCTTCCTCCGGATATTTCCGGATCATCGGGGTTGACAAGGATTACCGCGATGCTCTGAAAAGTGTGGAACTCGACCAGGCCGATGTGGTACTGGAGATCCCACCGGATTTCGAGAAGGACCTGGTGAACAATCGCAGTGCCGGTGTCATGATTTCGGCCAATACGGTTAATGGGATGAAGGGAGGATTGGGCAGTGCCTACCTCGCCGGAATCATGACCGATTTCGGCAGGGAGGTCCGCGGGGAGTGGATTGCTCCGGCGGGCCAAACCGCAGCACCCGGGTTTAAGATCGTACCCCGGTATCTGTATAACCCCTATCTGAGTTACCTGGTGTACATGATTCCGGCGATCATGGTGATGATGCTGGCGATGATCTGTGGTTTCATTCCAGCGTTAAATATCGTGGGCGAAAAGGAAAACGGCACCATGGAGCAGATGAATGTGACACCGGTGAACAAGTTCGTTTTTATCCTATCGAAGCTGATTCCGCACTGGATCATGGGTTTTGTGGCCCTAACCATCTGTTTCTTCGTGGCCTGGCTCTTTTACGGGCTAGTACCCGTGGGCCATTATTATACCATTTACCTGCTGGCCTCGGTTTTCGTGCTGGCCTTTTCGGGGGTCGGACTGGTGATTTCGAACCATGCCAAAACCATTCAGCAGGGGATGTTCCTGATGTTTTTCGTGATCATGACTTTTATTTTTCTGAGCGGTTTGTACACGCCGGTTACCTCGATGCCCGACTGGGCACAGGCGGTGAGCACGATCAGTCCGTTGAAATATATGATCCAGGTGCTCAGATTGGTTTACTTAAAGGGGAATACTTTTCAGGAACTGATGCCGCAGTTTCTTGCCCTCACCGGTTTCGCCATCTTTTTCAATGGATGGGCGGTGTACAGTTACCGGAAGCGGAGCTGACTTTCCGGTGCACCGGGGGCTGTGACAGATTGGCAATGGGTCCATAGGGCAGGAGGGCAATAGGGCAGAAAGGCAAGAAGTAAAATATTCAAGCCATAAGTAATAAGCAAAGTTAGTTCGCCTTATAAATTTTTACTTTTGATTATCAATTCTTAACCTATCAAAATAATTTTCTAGCAAAATGAAAAAATCAATGTGGATTGCCTCAGTGGTAGTCCTGTGTATGGGATGGTCGCTGCGGGCTCAGACGGAATCAGCGGGGTACGAGGTGTTGGCCAACATCCATCTTCATGGTGCCGGTGGATGGGATTATCTCACCGTAGATGAAAGTACCGGACGGCTTTTTATTTCGCACGGCACCGCGGTGGAAGTGGTGGATGCGAAAACCAATCAGTTTATCGCAACCATCGAAAACACTCCGGGTGTGCATGGAATTGCCATTGCCGCGGACCTCAATAAGGGATTCATCAGTTGCGGACGCACCGATTCCGTTTTGGTTTTTGATCTGAAAACGCTCAAGCCGGTTGCCGGAATTGCCATGACCGGCAAAAATCCTGACGCGATCATTTACGATCCGTTCACGCATCAGGTTTTTGTATACAACGGACGCACCGCCAATGCCACGGTCATCGATGCCAAAACTAATACGGTGGCCGGAACCATACCATTCGAGGGCAAACCGGAGTATTCGGTGTCCGACGGAAAAGGAATCGTGTACGCCAATATCGAGGATAAAAGCCAGATTGTTAAGATCAACGCAACAACCCTGAAAGTGGAAAAGACCTGGTCGATAGCCCCAGGTGAGGAACCAAGCGGTTTGGCGCTGGATAATGAAACCCACCGCCTTTTCTCGGTTTGCAGCAATAAAATGATGGTGGTGGTGAACGCACTCGATGGAAAAGTGATCACTACTGTGCCTATCGGGGATGGTTGCGACGGAGTGATGTTCGATCCGGCTACCAAAAGGGCATACAGCTCGAATGGCGAAGGAACCATCACGGTAGTTCAGGAAGGCAAAAACGATAAATATGATGTGGTTGCCACGGTTAAAACCCAGCCTGGGGCCCGTACCATCACGATTGATAAAACCACGCACAAACTATACCTGTCGACCGCGGAATATTTGCCCGCCGCCGCTGCCACGGCCGAAAATCCACGGCCGCGCCGCCAGGTGAAGCCCGACAGTTTCACGATCCTGGAAGTTCACGCCAAATAAATCGGTAGCGGCGACCCGCGGTCGCCCATATCCAGCGGCGACCCGCGGGTCGCCCATATCCGGCGGCGACCCGCGGTCGCCCATATCCGGTGGCGACCCGCGGTCGCCCATATCCAGTGGCGACCCGCGGTCGCCCATATCCGGTGGCGACCCGCGGTCGCCCATATCCGGCGGCGACCCGCGGTCGCCCATA
>JBBQOG010000022.1:0-16895 GCA_038330665.1 Bacteroidales bacterium | reverse complement strand
ACTGCTCTTTTTTATCCCCGAATCACCGCGGTACTTGGCGCTGAAGAGGCGCGACGGGGAAGCGCTGCGCATCCTCACCAAAATCAACGGATCCCGCGTAGCTGCACCTATCATGCAGGAAATCAGGGAAACCCTGGTTACCACTTCGGGGAAATTATTCAGTTTTGGAACCCTGGTGGTTTTCGTCGGAATATTACTGGCTGTATTCCAGCAGTTTATCGGGATCAATGTAGTTCTTTACTATGCGCCTGAAATTTTTAAGAACATGGGTTCCGGCACGAACCAGTCGCTCCTTCAAACCATTGTGGTGGGAATCATCAACCTCTCGTTTACCATTCTGGCAATCTATTCGGTTGATCGTTTCGGACGGAAAAAACTGCAGGTTATCGGAGCCCTTGGTATGGCCTTTTTCATGGCTTTGCTGGGATTCTGTTTCTATTTCAAAGCGATAGGCCTCATGGCGATGATCGCAATGCTCGGCTATGTCGCCTGCTTTGCTTTTTCCTGGGGACCGGTCACCTGGGTGCTGCTTTCGGAACTTTTCCCGAACAAGGTAAGGGGTCCGGCCATGGCTGTTGCCGTGGCTGCCATGTGGATATCCAACCTGATCGTTTCCTGGACCTTCCCCATGATGAACAACAGTTCCCTGCTCACCCGCCTGTTCAACCATGGATTTGCCTACTGGATCTATGCGGTGATGGGCTTACTGGCCGCACTTTTTATGTGGAAAATGGTGCCTGAGACCAAGGGGAGGACTCTGGAGGAAATTGAGCAGTTTTGGGGGAAGGGGAGATTAACACAGGGGACACAGGGGACACCGAGGCACAGAGGGGCTTCAGGAGAATAAATAGAAAATATTATTTGTCATGAAATTGAATATCAGACTATTATTGTTGGGCTTAGTGTGGGCGGGAATGGCGTTGGGGCAGAGTGGTGACCGGTGGCATATCCTTAGGAACGGGAGTATTGAATGGACCATAAATTCCGGTGATCCGCATTTTGATCATATAGAAATGAGTGGCGAGCAGGTATCGCTTTGGGTGCGTTATGCGGTCGACAGTTCAAAAAGCCTGAATTTGGTGCGCACGGTCATGTTCCCGAACTTCAGGGTAAAACCCAATGATACGCATGGAACCCTGATGCTGACTTTTAGCGACTCCGACCTGCCGCGTTTTTTTCTGAATATGAACCCCATGAAGCCCTGCCTGATCAACGGATATCCAAATCCGGGTCTTCGTGAAACGGTCGGATCGGTGAACCAGAGTGGGATCCTGGAAATTTCGGAAACCCTGGAGAAAGTTGACCGCAACCGGGTCAGCCAGCAGGTGACCCTGAAGAGATCGCTTCTTCCGTCGGCCGATCTGCCGGTGGCTATGGAGAAATTTGTGTTTATTAATTCGGATAAGCGGCCGTGCAATGTGTCGATGGAGTATAACAATAAGGAAATCCGGATCGATACGCTTCACAGCACCAATGGGCCGCTATCGGTTTTTATGTATACCCTGAATGAGGGGGTCAGAACGCTGCAACCCGGGGATTCAACTGTTTTTGCGGTGGTTTATCAGGCTGTCCGGAACGGGGAACAGTTGGTAAAAGTGAACCTGAATTCGGAGGAAGCCAAGCGAATTAAACGGGTTCACGATATCAAGGCGCCGTTGCAGCTGCTTACACCGGATACGGTGATCAACACAGCTTTTGCCTTTGCCAAACAGCGGGTGGGCGAAGCGATTTTCAAAACCAAGAACGGATATATCAATTCCCCCGGTGGATTCCGTTATCATGCCGCGATCTGGGCCAACGACCAGGCTGAATATACAGGTCCCTGGTTCGGATATGCCGGGATTCCGCTCGGCCGGGAGGCTGCACTGAATGCTTACCGTTGGTTCGCAAAATTCATGAACCCTGATTACAAGCCCATTCCCAGCTCCATTATTGCTGAAGGGCTTGATTCCTGGGACGGGGCCGGTGACCGTGGCGATCAGGCGATGATTGCCTACGGGGCCTCCCGCTTTGCACTGGCCACGGGTGATATCAATATAGCCCGTGAACTGTGGCCTCTGATCGAATATTGTCTCGAATTCAGCCACAGAAAAATCAATGCCGAAGGGGTGGTGGATTCCGACAGTGATGAACTCGAGGGACGGTTTCCGGCTGGAACGGCAAATCTCTGCACCAGCAGTTTATATTATGATGCGCTGCTCTCGGCGTCGATGCTGTGTGTGGACCTTGGCAAGCCCGCCCACCTGGCTGTGACGTACACGAAACAAGCCATCAGTTTACGTGCGGCCATGAAAAAATATTTTGGCGCACGCGTCGAAGGTTTTGATACTTACCGGTATTACAAGGAAAATGAGGTGCTCCGTTCCTGGATTTGCATGCCCCTTACTGTGGGGATTTACGATCGGGCAGCGGGAACCGTGGACGCCCTGTTTTCGCCGCGTTTATGGACAGTGGACGGGCTCGCCACGCAAGCTGGCGATAAAACTTTCTGGGACCGCTCCACCCTTTACGGTTTGCGTGGCGTGTTTGCCGCCGGAGAAACCACCCGCGCCCTGGATTATCTGAAAAAGTATTCCCAACGGCGCTTACTGGGCGTGCATGTGCCTTATCCGGTGGAGGCCTATCCCGAAGGCGACCAGAAACAGCTGTCGGGGGAATCGGCACTCTATTGCAGGGTGATTACCGAAGGGTTGTTCGGGCTGCGGCCTACGGGACTGCACTCCTTTTCAATTTCGCCGAAACTACCGGATGGATGGAACGAAATGGCTCTGAATGATATCCATGCTTTCGGAAATACTTTTGATATCGAAGTGACGCGTGAAGGTTCAAAAACGATCGTTCGGATTACCCGTGAAGGCGGAGAACCGATCGTCCGGACCTGGAATGGGAAGGGCCTGCTGAATATTAATTTATACTAGGGTCAATCCAATTGTCAGCCATTTTCAGGCATTCGACTACCTGCTGAACGGAAACTTCATGCGGTTCGTGCCAGATGAATTCGCCGGGGGCGCAGGCTCCTTCGGCTACCCGAAGTAAATCTTCATCGGTGGGATCGACTACCCCGATATCGGAAAGTTTCACCGGCAGTCCGACCGACCGGCAAAAGTGGTACACTTCCCGGATCATTTCCACCGGGCGGTTGGCCAGGAAGAGACCGGCCAGCACTCCAAAGGCCACTTTCTCCCCATGATAAAAGGAGTGTGTTTGCGGCAGCTGGGTGAGTCCGTTGTGGATGGAATGTGCACTGGCCAGGCCTGCGCTTTCGAAGCCGAGGCCGCTCAATAGGGTATTGGCCTCGATTACCTTTTCAAGTTCGGGGGAAACCGTGTTTGAGCGGCAACTTTCCATGGCGGCCGTTCCGTTTTTCAGAATCGTTTCATAGCATAACCGAGCCAGTGCCAGGGCCGATAAGGTACAATGACCGCCCGCTTCATTCTGGGCACCGGAAGTGAAGCACGCATCTGCCTCGAACCAGGTCGACAAAGCATCGCCCATGCCGGCCACCAGCAGGCGGACCGGCGCTTTTGCTATGATTTCCGAATCGAGAACCACCAGATTGGGGTTCTGCTTCAGGTAAATGGTGTGGTCGTAGGCACCCGCTTCGGTGTAAATCACACTAACCGCACTGCACGGGGCATCGTTGGAGGCGATGGTGGGCACAATGATGGTTTTGGCCCCGGTAAAATGGGCCACAGCCTTGGCGGTATCAATCACTTTTCCACCCCCCAGGGCCACCACCACATCGCAGTGATTCGTTTGGGTGATGGCCACAATCCGGTGGATCTCCTTCAGAGTACATTCACCGTTGAAAGCATCGACGATAATCTCGCCGGTATCTTTTTTCAGCATAACGGGTACGATATCGAGGAGGGCCGTTTTACCGGCAATCAGGATGGCCTTTTTACCCAGCTTCTCTATCCATTCGGGTAAAACAGAAATCGCCCCCGGCCCCTGGATATACCGGCCCGGGAAAACGGCCGATAAAAATTGTTTGTCGCTCATAGTTTTAGTGTAACGATAGTCACCACCAAGATAAGCTTTGCCAGCGGTTTTATTAGGCGAATATCACAATGGCCCTTTCTGATGAGCCATCCAATTCCCGGCCGATGGTCGCTCCCCGGGCGTCGCGGATCACGATTTTTCCGCTACCTTTGCAGGTCCAAAAGGAAAAATTAAATGAAAACTGTTGATGCGAAAGGGCAAAAATGCCCGATGCCCCTGATCCTCACAAAAAGGGCACTGATTGGAATGGAGGAGAATGAAACCCTGGAAATTCTGATCGACAACGAGATTTCCCTGAAGAATGTCAGTCGCTTTTTAACTGAGCACCACATGCCGATCGATACCGTTCAGGAGGGTGGCGTGTACCGTCTCCTGGTAAATAAAGCAGGGGATATCACCGAAAAAACCCAGGTGGAGGAATATTGCGAATCTCCGCTGCCACAAAGGGATGACTATATTATTGCCTTCCAGAAAGAGAAGCTCGGTGTAGGTCCTGATGAGCTTTGCACCAAACTGATGGTAGGATTCATCAATACATTGCCCGATCTCGACCATAAACCGACCAGTCTGGTTTTCCTCACTTCAGGAATCTTTCTGACGCTGAAGGGATCTCCGGTGTTGGAATCGCTGCATAAGCTGGAAAAGGCCGGTGTTCAGGTGCTGGTTTGCGGTTCCTGTATCGAATATTTTCAAAAAACCGAAGAGCTGGGTGCCGGTATCATCTCCAATATGTATACGGTTCTCGATCAGATGACCCGGGCTTCGAAAGTGTTATATCCCTGAGAATAGATGGAGATGGAAACGTTCGACCTCTTGAGCACGTTAGAATACGGCGGTTGTTCGGCCAAGCTTCCCGCCCGGGATCTGAGCCGTGCATTGGCGGGATTGCCCGAAACCCCTCATCCCGATTTGCTGGTGGGCACCGAAACACACGATGATGCCGGAGTGTACCGCATCAGCGACGAGTTGGCGCTCATTCAAACCACCGATTTTTTCACACCGGTGTGTTCGGATCCTTACGACTTCGGACAGATCGCCGCGACCAATGCATTAAGCGATGTGTATGCCATGGGAGGCAAAGTGCTTACGGCCCTGAATATAGTGGCTTTTCCGGCCTCGATACCGTTAGAAATCCTGCATGAGATTTTGCGGGGCGGTATCGATAAAGTTAAAGAGGCCGGCGGGGTGATCCTCGGCGGTCATACCATTGTCGATGATACGCCCAAATACGGACTGGCAGTTACCGGCACCATCCACCCCGACCGGATCATCACCAATGCTGCAGCAAAACCGGGTGATATCCTCATCCTCACCAAACCCATCGGCGCGGGAATCATCATGGCAGGAAAACGCATCGGCGAAATCTCCGGTGAACTGTATCAGGCTGTGATCGACAGTATGAAGCAGCTCAATGCGGCCGGTGCAGTGATCATGCAACAGTATGATGTACGCTGCGCAACTGATGTCACCGGCTTCGGATTGGCCGGTCATGCCCTGAAGATGGCCCTTGGCTCCGGCGTTACCCTGAAAATCTATGCCGGCAGCGTGCCCGTTTTCGAGGGCACTCCCGAACTGCTGACCCTCGGTTGCATCCCCGGTGCCTGCTTCCGGAATCTTGAATTCATTGATCCCGACGCCATCTTCGAAGAGACGCTCCCCTACGAACTCAAAATGCTGGTGATGGACGCTCAAACCTCCGGCGGACTCCTCCTGTGCTGCCAGGCCGCACAGGTTAAGGCGATATTGGATGACTTAATGAATGTTGGGTTTGGCCATGCCGCCGTGGTTGGGGAAGTGATGGAGAAGACAGCGAAGGCATTGATTATTTCGGCTTGATTTCATCGGCAGGATTGGATAAAGGCATCATTGTTTCCGTCGATAAGCCGGAAATTCGGCTTTCAATATCTGGAGGCCATCAAACACAAATTCCGGATTTTTACTTACCGCTCGGATACGGTGGTGAATCAATATCAGGGATGGATTCCGGAAAGAGGGTCATTTTGTGAAAAGCCTGTTTCTGAATGGTCAATGGGTGGACGATCTGGTTTATGCGATCCTGAAAGAGGAGTGGTTCGATAACTCCCTGAAATCATAAGCTACCCATCTTACCCGATGATCTGAATTTTTTCTCTTTTTAATCATAGTCACGCTAGCAACAAAATAAATCACCCGATCCTCGGTGAAGGAGAGGGATGTGACTCATCATGATTGGTGGGCCAAGGACCTGAGCGAGATCCGTGCCGCTTCGGAACCAGGCATTGTGCCGGTAAAATTCCGGACTGGCTCTCCAATATGGTGATTTCGGATTCTCCGCTGCAGGTGATTGAAGGGGCCCGGAAAAAGCTGTTGGCAAAATAGGCCCCTAGAATTAGTGTTCCAATTATGGCGGTCAACCTGAAACGGAACCCCGTATTTTCTTTATGATTGTCCTATTGGTTTCACCTTCTTATAAATTTCAAACCAGATGATGGTGGAAAACCCTGCCAAAGTGCAGATCAAAAGCTGCAGAAGGCTGATGCTTTCGAACTGAAACAGGTTCAGGAGGAAGGGGACTTTCAATATCACCAGCAGGAAAAGGACCGCACCTCCCACCACCCATTTTACCGCCTTGTTCGGCGACAAAAGAATTTTGAAAATTCCGGAGGACCAGGACCGGTTCGACAGGATTACCGCAATATTGGAAACAATCAGGGCGACGAAGGTCAGCGTTCTGACTAAATTCTCAGAATAACCCAATTTGAGTCCAATAAAGTAGATCAGCAGGGTGACCACTAAAATACCGAAACCTTGCATGCAGCTCAGGAGTATTTTTTTTGCCCCGAAGAAGGGTTCGTCAATCGGTTTCGGCGGACGGGTCATCACATTTTCCTCCTCCTTCTCGGCTTCGAAAATAATGGAGCAGGCCGGGTCGATGATGAGTTCAAGGAAAACAATATGCACCGGCCATAGGATCAGCGGCAGGTCGGCAAAGAATACCGGAATCAGGGATAGCCCGGCGATCGGAACGTGGATGGCAAAAATATAACCCAACGCCTTTTGGAGGTTATCGAAAATTTTCCGGCCCATTCTGACGGCTCCTACGATAGAAGAAAAATTATCGTCCATCAAAACCAGGGAAGAGGCTTCACGGGCCACGTCGGTGCCCTTCTCGCCCATGGCGATGCCAATGTTGGCGGCCTTCAGGGCCGGTGCATCATTGATGCCATCACCCGTCATGGCGACGATTTCCTTGTTTCTTTTGAGGGCATTAACAATTTTGAGTTTTTGTTCCGGCACCACGCGTGCAAAAATGTTCACCTCCCGGATCCGCTCACAAAGCTCATCTTCAGATAGTTCAGCCAGTTCAGGCCCGGTAATGCATAGGTCCGGATTTTGGATCCCGATGTCCTTGCCAATGTTGACAGCCGTAACGGGATAATCTCCGGTGATCATGATCACGCGGATTCCAGCCTTATAACACTCCTTAACCGCCTGGGGAACCGTTTCGCGAATGGGATCCGACAGGCCGATCAGTCCCACGAATTCGAAATTGAAGTCGTGCTGGGCTTCCGGCAAGGCGCCCGGTGTGATTTTTCCACGGGCCACACCCAGGACCCTTAACCCGGAGGAGGCCATTTCGCCCACGGCCTTTTCAAAACCGGAAGCTTGTTCTGCCGGAAGGTGGCATAAATCAAAGATCGCCTCAGGGGCACCTTTTGCCGCAATGACACTTTCGGTGGAGCCTGAAACGGAAAATACCCGCGACATGGCAAGCAGCTCCTTCGACAGCGGATACTCCTTTTCCATTATCCAGTCGGTATGGATATGCTCTGTATTATTCAGAAAGTTATCCCCGATTTTGGTGATCGCTTTTTCCATCGGATCGAAGGGGTTCACCTGGCTGGATAAAATCCCATATTCGATGATATCGTGAAATGCCTCCGGAAATGGTTGTCCGAATTTCATTGAATGGAATTCCGAGCCATTAAACAACCGCGTGACCGTCATCCGGTTCTGTGTGAGTGTACCGGTTTTGTCGGTACAGAGCACGGTAGCGGAACCCAGGGTTTCTACCGCTGCGGGTTTGCGGGTCAGTACATTCTTCTTCGACATGCGCCAGGCCCCCAGTGCCAGGAATATGGTTAAAACAACCGGAAATTCCTCCGGCAGCATAGCCATCGCCAGGGTGATCCCCGCCAGAAATCCTTTAAGCAGATCACCGCGGGTTAAGGTATAAATGGCTATGACCAGGATACACAGTGCAAGACCGATGAATGCCAGACGCTTAACCAGTGTACCCATCTCACGCTTGAGTTTTGTGGGTTCTTCCTTGACCGATTCCAGGGCTTTGCCGATTTTGCCGATTTCCGTTTTCGAGGCGGTGGCAGTCACCTCCACAATCCCGTTCCCCTGAACGATCATCGAGCCCGAATAAACCACCGGAATATCATCGCCTCCGGGTATAAATCCCGCATCCCCTTCTTTCCATTCCCTTTTTCTAACCGGAACCGGTTCGCCGGTCAGCAGGGATTCATCGGCCAGCAGGTTCATGCTGTTCAGAACCCTGGCATCCGCAGGCACCCGGTCTCCCTCCTGAAGGATCACGATGTCGCCGGTGACCACTTCCTTTCCCGCAATCCTGATCGTTTCCCCGTCACGGATCACCAGGGCTCTCGGACTGGCCAGGTCTTTCAGTGCATCCAACGCTTTTTCAGTCTTTTTCTCCTGATAAAATTCGATCCCCATGATCACAAATACAAAACCTAGCAACATTAAACCTTCCTGCACATCACCCAAGATCAGGTATAATGTACCGCATGCCACCAGCAAAAGGAACATCGGTTCCTTCACGACACCGATGGCAATCTGAAAGGCATTTTTTGGTTTTGAGGAAGGAAGCTCATTGTACCCTTCCTTTTCAATTTTTAACGATGCTTCGTTGGCGGAAATTCCTTTATAATCTACGATTTTGTTGGCCGTTTGTGTCATGGGGGTATTGATGTTGTTAGTAAAAGCTAACTATTAAATCAAAAAAATTATTCGGTCACCACCCGATCGAGGAGGCGAACCAGGCTTTCGAGTTCCTGAACGTTCAATTTTCGGCTGATGGACTCGGCAATGCTTTTATGGGCATAATCGTGCATCTGATTGATCAACTTTCCTTTTTCAGTCAAATGTAGGTGGGCACTTCTCCGGTCTTCGTCCGATCTGACCTTGTACAGGTAATCTTTTTCGATCAGCTTGTCCATCGCAACTTTCACCGTCGGCTTGGACAAACTTAACTTGCGGGCTAACTCGGTGAGGTTTGGATTGCCAAGTAAGTTAATCGTTTCCAGATAGTTCATCTGGGTATGGGTCAATCCGGACAGGTTGAACTGATCCTTGGCGGAATCCTCGATCCTAACCATAATGTGGGATAATACCGAAACAATTTCTTCCAGGTTCTTCATGCTGCAAATTTAGTTAGTAATATCTAACCAAACAAATTTTATCTGTTTTAAAACCTGGAAAGCGGAGCCGGAATTTAATTTTGGCTTGCAGTCAGGGGTAAAGGAGGTGAGGAACCGGGATTTTGGATCGCAAACGCCTATAATTCCGGATATGGTTCTATCTTCGATGAGTTAAAACAAAATCATCCATGAAACGCACCATTCTTCTCTCGATTCTTTTGATTTCAGCCCTTCAATTTCCGGGATTTCTCCTGGCCCAGCATTCGACAGACAAAGGTCTGAATTCGATTACCGAAGCCGAACTCCGGGATCATATTTTCTTTCTGGCCTCAGATTACCTGAACGGGCGGGTGGCCACCACCCCCGAATATGAAATAGCCTGCCGGTATGTAGCCTCCCAGTTTGCCGCCTCCGGGTTGAAACCATTGGAATCCGGCGACAGCAGCATGCAGGGATATTTCCAGAATGTACCCTTTGCCCACACCCAATATGGTGATGAGCTGAACTGGACCATTAAGCGCGCCGGAATGGAAACTGTACTGGCACATAAGAAGGATTTCAAGATCCTCTATGGCAGTCAGTTAAATTTCGATAATGCCGAGATGGTCTATGTGGGATATGGTATCGATGAGCCCACGGAAAAGTGGAACGATTTCAAGGACCTGGATTTGAAAGGGAAAATTGCCATTTGTTTGGCCGGAACACCGGAGAAAAAGGGGAAACCTTTATTCTCGAAGGAAATCAACGACAAATACAGCGGACAGAGTGGAATCTATGCCAAATTGATGGGCGGGATGATGAAAATGGGTGCCGCGGGTTTGATCCTGGTGGACCCGGCAAAAACAATGGGCTTTACCTTCGAAATGGTCCCCAGTTCCTTTGCCACAGAAAAGACGGCATTTAAGGGTACCAGCAAAGGCAATTCAGTGGGATCGATTCCATCGATTTACCTGGTAAAATCCGAATTCCTTGATTTGATCATGGGAGGTATGTCCAGCAATCCGAATGCATCGCCGGACAATCTCATGAAGAATTACAAGACGGCCCTGCTGGCGGGAACCACACTGAGCAGCAAAGTGGAAATACGCAAAGAAGATGAGATTATTTCGCGAAACGTGATCGGAATCGTTCCGGGAACCGATCCCGTTCTTAAGAATGAATATATCGTAGTGGGCGGCCATCTCGACCATGTAGCTCCCCAGGGTGGAAAAGCCTGCAACGGCGCCGATGACAATGCCAGTGGTTCCGCCGGCGTGATGGAGATCGCTGAAGCTGTCGCCATGAACCCCTGCAAACGTACGGTGATCTTTACCACCTGGACGGCCGAGGAGATGGGCCTCATCGGGTCGAACTTCTTTCTGCAAAGTGGGGTGGTTCCCAAGGATCAAATCAAGTTCAACATCAATATGGATATGATCGGGCGCACCGGTAAAGGTAACGAAGCCACCCGTGCCCATTACGTGGTAACCGACAAGAAATACCTTGCCGCAATCACCGAATTTATCAATCAGGAGAATCAGGGTGTAACGGATTTTCCGATTCTGTTTGATGATGACGAACATTCACCTGGCGGCAGCGATCACATGACTTTCATCCAGACCGGAATTCCTGCCTTCTTCTTCTTCTCCGGAATCCATGCCGATCTGCATAAACCCGGCGATGATGCTGAAAAAATCGATTACCCGAAAGCGGCCAGCATCAGCCGTCTGGGATACCTTCTTGCGGAAAAACTGGGGAATATGGATGTGGTGCCGGCATTCAAATAGTTACCGGTAGGGGAGGCAAACTACCAAACATGAAAGCTGCAAGTCTCAAGGAGATCAAATCAGAACTCAGTACCCTGCACCCTGTTCAGCTGGCAGAGCTCTGCATCCGCATGGTGAAATACCGCAAGGAGAACAAGGAGTTCCTGACGTATCTGCTTTTTGACGCCCAAAATGAATCGGCTTACGTTGGGGAAGTTAAATTGCAGATGGATGAGTTGTTCAAGGAGGTTAAGAAGGGTAATTCCTATCTGGCCAAGAAAACGATCCGTAAGGTTCTCACGCAAACGAATAAGTTCATCCGATTTTCCGGCAGCAAGGAAACGGAGCTGGAACTGCGAATCCACTTTTGCAAAAAGCTTCGGAAGTCGGGCGTTTCGCTAACGATGAATTCTTATCTGGGGAACCTTTACCTGAGGCAATACCTGAAACTTAAGAAGGTGATGGAAACTTTGCACGAGGACCTGCAGGCGGATTATGAGGACGAGGTCATGGATTTGCAACGATAAAATGATCAGGGAGTTATCCTTAACCCGGTTAAAATAGCATTCATCTCTATTAATCAATCAAATGGACTATACCATACATAACCCGAACGATCAGCCCATCCTGGAGGTGGAGTCGGATGACTTCCGGATCAGTACCCTGCAGGACGCCCTGGATCTGCTGGGCAGCGCCATGTTCAAACAGATCTTTAAAATCATCATTTCAAGCCATCACCTCAGTCCGGATTTTTTTGAGCTCAAAACCGGTCTGGCCGGCGAAATTCTTCAGAAATTTTCCACCTACGATATGCAACTGGCTATCGTGGGGGACTTTAGTCATTCGGAAAGCCGGAGCCTGAGCGATTTTATCAAGGAAAGCAATAAAACCGGGCGTATTTTATTTGTTCCCACCGTTGGGGAAGCTATCAGTCGGTTAAGTAGTTGATTTCCGGAGTTTTCGCTAGTTTTTTAAGCTCCTTGTCCTGCACACCGAACCGGTCCATCGGAAAGTTTTTGAATCCCAGTTTGAGGGCTTTTGATCCGGGTTGCACCGTAAAATCGCCCTTTTGAGGGTCTTTAAAACGGGGGGCGCCAAATGTGCTGTGGGCATCGGTTTGGTTGCCACGGGCCTGGTTGAGCGTCTGCTCATCGGGGAAGAGGTTGTAGTCCACCTCCTTGCCCCAGGCCTGGAGCGAAATATCCTTGTACCCTTCCATTACAATGTTTTTCACGAATACATCCCCGCTGTTTTTAAACCACACATGCGGATGGAAGCTGTTGTTTACCATGATGTTATTCTGTACGGTCCGGTTGAATCCTTCGCGTAATTTCAGCCCGCCGTTCAGGCACAGATTGTTTTCGATCAGGTAATTGGTTGATCCATCGTCGAGGTCGATATCCCAGCCATGATCGCAGCGAAACCGGTTGTTCCGGAGGATGGTGGTATGGATGGCATCCAGCTTGATTAGCTCCGGATGTTCGGCCACCTGCTGGTCCATTTTCCCGCGGTCGGGTAACCAGTAACGGTCGCGGCCCCAGGAATTGAAGGATCCGTGATCACCGGTTTCCAGCACGGTGTTGAACACATCGTTCCATTCTATCACATGCCCGCCCCAGGTGCCGTCGCCGATATTGATACCGGCCCGTGGAACGTCATAAATACTGTTATGGCTCACGGTTATATTCATAGCCATGGCTATCTCCACTCCGGCCACCTGCTTTTCCACTCTACCGATCCGGTAAATCAGGTTGTTGTCGGCCTTGCAGTCGGACGTATAATCATCGCTTGCCGGACCCGCTTCTTTATCCAACTGATCATATTCCACAAACTGGCCGTATTGAAAACAGGGTGACCTAACGGCGGACGGACTGCCCACAAAACAAATCGCACTGGCTCCACAGTCGTGGATATGGTTTCGTTCGATCGTGATCTTACGGTTATAGCCGCTTACAAAAATTACATTTCCCTCGAGCATGGTAAATTCGCAACCCGAAATGGAGCTGTTTTCTGCCCCTTCGATCCGGATGGCCCCATTCCGTACTATGGTCCAGTCGCTTCTGAGCAGGGGTTCATACTTATCGAGGATCGTTCGGCAAGTCTGCTCGAACCGGATTCCATCGATCCGGACATTGCGCACCGGGTCCTTGTCGGTACCGGTTATTTCTATCAGGTTTTTGAGTATTCCGGCTTCCACGGTGGCGGTTTGAAGATCTGTTCCCGCAAAGGGCATCAGATAGAGGGTGTTCGTGGTTTTATCCTGATACCACTCCCCTTCGGAATCGAGCTCTTCAAATATATTTTCGACCATCCGGTATTTCGGATGTGGTTTCGACTGACGGTTATTCTGGGTGCCTCCTTCGAGTATGGCCTCCCCATTGGCATCAATGCCTTTGATCAGGTAATGGAAATCCCCCCATTCGGAAATATGCATCGCATTAAAAATTCCTCCTTCGGGATGTTTCCATTTTTTGATTCGCTGCGGATCAATGGCATCGGCGGCATATCCCTGCCAGTGTCCCCCATCGGGATTGTAATTGGGATAGCGGGCCAGGATCTGCTTTTTACCGTTGACCACCAGAAGGTCGATATCCATTCCCGAAGGCAAATCCGCCTTGAACATCCCCCTGTCGGCCGGCTGCCAGTTTAAATTGAGCACGACCGACCCTTTAATCACCGCCTGAAAGGGGACCTCCGAGCGGATCGTGAGATTGTTGTAGCGTGAAGTTAATTTAAGTGGAGCCGAAAGATGGTAATCGCCCGCCCGGAGAATGATGTTTTTCTCGCTTTCACCTGCCGGTAATAGGGCCAATGCTTTGAGTAGCCCATTTACCGGATCACTCTTTGACCCCATTCCGGTAAGGCTCCCGGTGGGTGAAACATAGAGCGTCTGACTGAAAACGGGGAGAGCGGAGATCAGGACCAGTAAAAAAACGTAGGGTTTCATGGTTGTTAAAATTGGGTCGGTTAATTTAATAAGAACTTATTAAGCTTTCTGGATTCAAGGCGATAGCCTTTGAAAAGATCGGTCGACGGCAGCACTAAGATCTGAGAAAAAGTGTTTTTTTAAATTAAATTTGGACACGACATAAACCCTACCTTATGAAAAATTTTTCACGTATTGCACTGATTATCCTGGTCCTGATACCGGGCTTCGCAAATTCCTTCGCCCAGCTTCCCAAGGAAAGTGAGGCCCAGAAGGCCGAACGGATGAAATGGTGGACCGACGACCGCTTCGGGATGTTCATCCATTTTGGCCTGTATGCCCAGGCGGCCCGGCACGAATGGGTCAAAAAGAATGAACGGATCACGAACGAGAATTATCAGAAATATTTCCAACAGTTTAACCCAGATCTCTATAACCCCCGGGAATGGGCGAAAATGGCCAAAGCCGCCGGGATGAAGTATGCCGTAATCACCACCAAGCATCACGAGGGCTTCTGCTTGTTCGATTCAAAATTTACCGATTACAAGGCCACCAACACACCGGTCAAAAAGGATCTGATACGGGAATATGTCGACGCTTTCCGCGCCGAAGGTCTGAAAGTGGGATTTTATTATTCGCTCCTCGACTGGCATCATCCCGATTATACTATCGACCGGAATCATCCACAGAGTGCCCGCACGGATGCCGAATACGACAGTTTGAACCGTGGTCGCGACATGAGCAAGTACCGGAAGTATATCAAGGACCAGGTACGGGAACTGCTCACCAATTATGGTAAGATCGACATCATCTGGCTGGATTATTCCTTCCCGACCGGGAAAAATGGGAAATCCCATACCGACTGGGATTCCGAGAACCTCCTGAAGATGGTTAGGGAACTGCAGCCCCAGATAATCGTCAACGACCGGCTCGATTTGGAAGAGGTGCCGGGCGGTTGGGATTTCAAATCCCCGGAGCAATACAAACCCCGCGAATGGGTTCAGGTGAACGGCAAGCGGGTCCCTTGGGAGGTTTGCCAGACTTTTTCAGGATCGTGGGGGTATTACCGGGATGAGACCTCCTGGAAAGACAGCAAACAGCTGATCGAACTGTTGATAGAGGCGGTAAGCAAGGGCGGAAATGTTCTGCTCAACGTGGGCCCCACCGGTCGCGGAACCCTCGATTACCGGGCCCAGGACCGGCTCGCTTCTATCGGCAACTGGATGAAATATTGCAGCCGGTCGATTTACCAATGCACTCAGGCTCCTGATGAATTCAAAGCCCCGGCGAATTCATTGCTTACCTATAATCCGGAAACCAAACGGCTGTATATACACCTGCTCGACTGGCCACTGGATAATATCACACTTGAAGGGTATGCCGGAAAGATCAAGTATGCACAGTTCCTGCACGATGCCTCCGAAATTGCCATGTCGGCCCGCAAAAGCACCACCTGGCTAAGCGAAAAGGGCGGACAGGACGAGGTCGTACTCAAACTGCCGGTGCTTAAACCAAACGTGGAAATTCCGGTTATTGAACTGATAATGAACTAAAATACAGATAGATAAGTTATGAGATCCGGATTTTTGTCATTCCCGAAGTATTTGTTTGCTGTGATTCTGTTTCTGATTTCAGGATTCGGCTTCACTGTGGTTGCCCAGATGAACCAGCCCATTGCGCGCATGGGAACTGCCGCTACCGTGCCTTTCGACGACAAGTGGCTGTTTTTCCGGGTGGGATTGATGGCCGATGGCTCCTCGATTGAGGAACCGACCGGGATGGAAGCTACTTCCCTCAATGATTCCGGCTGGAAACCGTTGAATCTACCACACGATGAGGCCATTAACGGTCCCTTCCGGATCGAGCTCAAAGGGGAAACGGGTAAGCTTCCTTATCAGATGATCGGTTGGTATCGCAAGCATTTCTTCGTACCCATGCAGGATATCGGCCGTAAGGTTTTTATTGATTTTGATGGGGTGATGGCCAACGCAAAAATCTGGTGCAACGGGCAATACGTGGGCACCTGGCCCTATGGATATTCCTCTTTCCGGATGGAACTTACACCCTTTCTGAATTTTGGCGAGAAAAACGTGATCGCCGTTCGCATCGATACCGAAAATTGGGAATCGCGCTGGTATTCCGGAGCCGGAATTTACCGGCATGTCTGGCTGGTGAAAACCAATCCGGTCCATGTCGGACACTGGGGAACCTATATTACCACACCCGAAATTTCAGGCGGCACGGCAAAAATAAAATTGGATGTCACGGTGGATAATCAGGGTGCGACACCGGTGGAGGCGGAAATCCGTACGAATGTGTTTGAACTGGATGCCGCCAATGTAACCGGTAGTAAAGTCGCCATGTTTGGCGAAACCACACGGACAATCACTGCCGGTTCATCGGCTGTTGTGGCCACCCAAACCGTACTTACGAGGCCCAAAAGATGGGACATCGCTTCGCCGAACCGCTATCTCGCACAAACCACTATCCGGGTAAACGGGAGAGTGGTGGATACTTACAACACCGTGTTCGGGGTGCGTACCCTGGAGTTCACGGCCCAAAAAGGTTTCCTGCTGAACGGCAGGCGGGTGGAGATCCAGGGCACCTGTAACCACCACGATCTGGGTGCGCTTGGCGCGGCAATCAATACCAGTGCCCTCCGCCGCCAACTTTCACTCCTGAAGGAAATGGGTTGTAATGCCCTCCGTACCTCCCATAATCCACCGGCTCCCGAACTGATTGAGCTGGCCGACCAGATGGGGTTTCTGGTATGGGACGAAGCTTTCGATACCT